>NZ_JBHWVI010000081.1:0-34008 GCF_042737005.1 Streptomyces sp. NPDC060027 | reverse complement strand
GCTGCCAGCCGATGGACGGAAAGGGAACGGCGGCCTGCGCCGCGGGAGCCGCGATCATGGTGCTGCCACCGAGGGTGAGCAGTGCCGCGGCCGTCACGGCCGCGCTGGTGATGTGACGCACTGGGGGGAGCCTCCTTCGTTTCCTGGACCGGCCGACGGCGACGCACGGTTCAGGGGCAAGGACGGGGAAAGGGACAGGGGCCTGGCAGGCGCTCGCAGGGCCACAACCGCCACCGCGCCCGACGGAGAGCCGCATGGAGTCATGGGTGGCCTCCCCCTTTGGACGGTGCCGTGAGTGCGATGCCCCCTTGCGCTCACTCAGAAGACATCCCAAGTTCGTTCGGGGTTGTAGTCAGCGCGCCGAAAAATCGTCGGATGCAGGGCCGACGATGCGGACGGCGCCCGTCGTCGGCACATCCGACCGCGGGAGAGCCCGATGGCAGTGGGGGATATGTGCGAGGGGAGGGTGATCCGCTGTCCGCGGTCCTCGCGATGTGACCGCCTGCTCCGACATGCATGCCAAGTGGCCCCGGGTCTCCGCGTCAGGCGGAGCGTTGTCCCAGAGCCGGGTTACCGGCGGGCGCGGCGGCGGTAGGCGATCAACCTCCCCAGGAGGATGCCGACGACGAGGGTGACGGTCAGGACGATCCACAGCGGGAGGGTGACCTCGGGAATCCAGAGCCTGATGGTCACTGAGCCGGTGTTGGCGGCGATGAACCAGATGGTCAGGGCTGCCAGCACGAAGAAGCCGACGGTGCGCAGCCGCACGTCCCGCCCCTTGACCGTCACGGTGGACGGCCCGTGTGCCTTCGCGGTCTTCTGGGCCATGAATCCAGTATCAGGTGGGTCACCCGAGCGGGCGACTCGGTTGCCGGCTCTCTGCTGACGGCCCACGCACCAGGCCCGGACTCCCTGGGAAACCTCCACCCGGGACGCATCCGGCGCAGCGGGTGGCGGCCACGGCTGATGCGGGGCGCGAGCCGGGCTCGGGGGAGTGTCAGGTCCATCATGCCTGCTCGGGTGGGGTTTGCGGTAGGACGGAGCGCACGTCCGTTCAGCCTTGTCGCAGGCTGTGGTCCGCCCGCAGACTCGTGGTCATCCACTCCCGGCGTTCGTGCCGGCATCCGTCCTCGGCTGCCGGCGCGCTCGTTGTGCTGCCTCGTCGGGTGACGGGTGCGGGCCGGGGGTGGGGGAGCGAAGGGGGTTCGGTGGATCAGGACATGGTGGTACTCGCGAGGGTCAGGCTGCTCGGCGCCAACCGGCGGGTGGTGCGCGGTGCCGAGGGGTTGTGGATCTACCGCCTTCTGACACAGGTCGAGCCGGAGGCGTACGGGTCGAAGCTGGCGTACGTGCTGGTGGAGGAGGCCAGTACCTCGCCGCTGGTGCGGGAGCTGCCGGCGCAACGGCTGGCTCTGCTGGACGAGGCGGTGACGGTGGCCACGGCCCTGGATACCGCGAACCCCTACCGGGCGAAAGTACTGGCCAGGGCACTCGCGGCCAGGCGGCGGGAACTCGACGGGCGCTCGGCGGCCTAACGGGCCCGACGGAGGTTCCGGGTGACCAAGTCCGTTGGTCCATCAGGCGGTTCTGAAACTGGAACCGCACCCGGAGCCCCCGGGTTCCCCGAATCGACGAATGACCGGAGCGGACCGGAGCACTGGAGGCGGGAGGCCTCGCCGGCGTGACGGGCGGCCGGGAGCACCCAGCACGCGATGGTGGCGATGCCGTCGTCGAACTCCAGGCAGCGCAGGGATCACCCGGACGTGACCTGGCCGTCCCGCACCCACGCCTGTAGCTTCTCCGGATTGCGGACCACCCAGATCCGGGTGACGCGGCCGTGGGCCACATCGAAAGAGGCTACGGTCGTCACGGCGCCGGCACGCCGGGCCACCAAGCCCGGCACACCGTTGACGGACCGCTCCAGGAGTTCGAGCCCCGGAGCCTTGTCGGCGATGGCGACCATGTAGCGGGCGATGAGCGCACCGCCTTCGATCGGGCGCAGGACGGTACCGACCATGCCGCCGCCGTCGGCGGTCATCACGGCGGCCGGGTCGAGAAGGCCGACGAGGGCCGCGATGTTCTTGGTCTGCCATGCCTCTTTGACGTGCCGCACCGTGTCGGCCTGCCCGGCCGCCGTCACCGGAGGCCGCTCGTCGCGCACCCGCCGCCGGGCGGAGGCCGCGAGCTGCTTGCATGCCGCGGGGGTCCGGCCGAGGACGTCGGCGATCTCGGCGAAGGGGTACCGGAAGACGTCGTGCAGGACGAACGCCACCCGCTCGGCCGGTGTCATCGACTCCAGGACCACGAGGAAGGCCATGGTCACCGATTCGTCCAGGACCATCTGGTCGGCGGGGTCGGTGCCCTCGCCGTGGTCCCGCTCGGCGTGGTCGGGCAGCGGATCGGGCAACCAGGCGCCGACATAGCGTTCACGCCGCGCCCGCGCCGAGCCGAGCACGTCCAGGCAGATGCGGCCGGTCACCGTCGTCAGCCAGGCGCCGGGGGACACGATCTCGACCCGTCGACCTCGTGGCAGCGCGTACCAGCGCGCGTACGCCTCCTGTACGGCGTCCTCGGACTCGGCCAGTGAGCCGAGCAACCGGTAGGCGACGTTGATCAGTCGGCGCCGCTCGCCGGCCGTCTCATCGGTGCTCGTCCCAGCCGTCCCCATGCTCCGACCGCCTCCTCGCCTTACCTTTCGCGGGCCCGCGTCGTCGGGTTGGTGAGACCTTATCGATCTACTGCCTCCGGGCGGACAGAGGGGACTGTGGCATGGCAACCCAGGCGACGGCACAGCACCGCATCTCGTTTCTGCGGATCGCGATCACCCTGCAGACCCTGACCATCTTCCTTCAAGCGGTCTCCGCCGGACTGCTGCTGACCGCGTCCTACGGAGAGACCCTCCACAGTGTCGGAGCCCGCGTGATGTACGGGGCGTCGATGCTGTACGTGCTCGCGGCGGTGCTGGCGTGGAAGCCGGGCGGCGGCTCGCCCCGGCCCGTCTGGCACGCGTCCGGCTTTCTTGCCCTCGCCTCGGTCCAGGTCGTGCTCGGCATCGCGCACATCCCGTCGGTCCATCTTCCTCTGGGCGTCCTGATGTTCGGCCTGAGCGTGCTGGCGCTGGCGCGGCGCTGAAAGCCGCTGCGGGGGATTCCGGGATCAGCTGCGGCTGGCTGGCTGGCGGATCGGGTCGCCCCAGAGGCCCATCCGCTCACCTTCCCTGCCCGAACTGGGCTCTGCGGTCAGCTGAGTTGCTCGGCGCGTCCGAAGAGGATGCCTTCGGGGCCGCGGAGGCAACAGAGTCGACAGCTGTCCGCGGGCTACCCGGCTTTGGTCTGCCCGGCCTCGTCCGTGCGGAAGTCGCGCCGGTAGGCGGCGGGCGTGGTGCGCAGGGCCTCGTGGAAGCGGCGGCGCAGGTTCACGGCCGAGGAGAGGCCGACCCGGTGCGCGATGGTTTCCACCGGCAGGTCGGTCTCCTCCAGCAGTGCCCGGGTGGCGGCGATCCGCCGGTCCAGCAGCCATCGTCCGGGACTGATGCCCAGCTGCTCGGTGAAGCGCCGGGTCAGGGTGCGCGCCGAGACCTGGGAACGGGCCGCCATCTCGGCGACGCTGACCGGCTGGTCCAGCCTCCCGGCCAGCCACTCCAGAAGCGGGGCCAGCGAGTCCGTGACCGGCCCGGAGGTGGGCAGCTCGGCGTACTGCAGCTGGCAGCCCTCGCGGTGCGGGGGCATCACCATCTGCCGGGCGATCCGCATCGCGTACGCGGCGCCCTGGTCGGTGCGCACCAGGTGCAGGCAGAGGTCCACGCCCGCCGCCGATCCGGCGCTGGTGGAGACGTCACCGTGGTCCACGTAGAGCACCGCGGGGTCGACCCGGACCTGCGGGAACCGTGCGGCCAGCTCGGCGGCCTGGGCCCAGTGGGTGGCGGCCCGGCGGCCGTCCAGCAGTCCGGCGGCGGCGGGCACGAACGCGCCCGAGCAGATGCCGACGATCCGTACGCCGCGCCGGTGCGCCCGGCGGACCGCCGCGACGACCGCCGGAGGCACCTCGGTGCCGGGAGCCTGCTGCCAGCCGGGGACCACCACGGTGTCCGCCCGCTCCAGCGCGTCCAGGCCCGCCGTGACCAGCAGGTCGTAGCCGGCCCGGGTGCGCACCGGGCCGGGGTGCTCGGTGCAGACCTCGAACGTGTAGCGGGCGGGGATCGCCGGGCCGTGCTCGCCGAACACCTCGGCCGCGCAGGCCAGCGGGAAGGCCGACTGCGGGGGTTGCAGCAGGGCCACCACGCGGTGCGGCGCCGGGGACTTCGGCAGCGAACGCATCGTCATGGCGTGAAAGTACCCAGTCATGTCGTTCGGGACACTGGGGCGGCCGATTAGTCCGGGCCAGGATGGCGTGCTGTGACCACCACGCAGGCTCGGACCCAGACCTCCCCGCCCAATGATCCGACCACCGATCCGCCCGACGCCCGGTCGCCGTTGTGGGACCGGCGCTTCACGCTCTACTTCACCGCCCGCACGGTCTCGCTGGTCGGCGACGCGATGATGCCGGTGGCCGCCGCACTCGCGGTCGGCGCGCTCTACGGGATCTCCGGAGTCGGCTTCGTCCTCGGCACCTGGACCGGGACGTTCGTCGCCCTGGTCCTGTTCGGCGGCGTGTTCGCCGACCGGCTGGGCGCCCGGCGGATGATGGTGGGCGCGGACCTCGCCCGGGTGCTCACCCAGGGCGTGCTGGCAGTCGCGTTCTTCGTCGGGCCGCCCCCGTTCTGGCTGCTGGTCACCATGGCAGCGCCGGCCGGTGCCGCCGCCGCGATGTTCCAGCCGGGAGTGAACGGGATGGTCCCGCTGGTCGCCCGCGACCCCCAGCGGGCCAACGCCACGCTCAAGGTGGCCGACGCGCTCGCCCAACTGCTCGGCCCGGCCCTGGCGGGGCTGCTGATCGCGCTGACCGGCGCCGGCACCGTGTACGCGATCGACGGCGGCACCTTCGTGCTCAGCGCCCTGTGCCTGGCGCTCATTCGCCTCGCCCCCGCCGACGCGCCCACGGACACCCCGAACGACGCCGATTCCCCCGAGCCCAGCGGAAGTTCACTCCGCCGCGACCTGCGCCAGGGCTGGCACGAGTTCCGCTCCCGCACCTGGATGTGGGCGGTTATCCTGATCTGGGTGGGCTACGGCGTGCTGCTCTTCGGCCCGCTGGTACCGCTCAGCTCGGCGCTGGTCGGCGCCCGGCTCGGCCCGAACGCCTACGGCCTCGCGGTCTCCTTCCTCGGCGTCGGAACGGTACTCGGCGGCCTGCTGGCGCTGCGGCTGCGCCTGGCCCGGCCGCTGGCCGCGGGCGCGGTGGCGATGGCACTGTTCGCCGTGCTGCCGCTCTGCGTGTCGCTGAGCGCCGGACTGCCGGTGCTGCTGGTGGGCCATGTGCTCGGCGGCGGCGCCTGGGCGTTCTGGTCGGTCATGTGGGCGACCAGCGTGCAGACCCATACCCCGCCCGCGGTGCTCAACCGGGTCACCGCCTACGAGTTGGCCGGCTCGGTGTCCGGGATCGCCTTGGGCCAGCTACTGGCGGGGCCGGCCACCACACTGGCCTCCCCGGGACGCCTCCTGCTGGTCTCGACAGGCGCCTGCCTCGCGGGCTGCGTGGCGCTGCTCACGATCCCGGCGATCCGCACGCTGCGCCGCGCCGCTCCCACGGACGTCGGCACACCGAGGGAACCGGCTGGTCCGGCCGGAGAATGAGGCGATCGAACTCTTCCTCGCTCGCGTTCCGGTCGGGAGCGGGCCGTCGGCGGTGAACGCCTGAGGCGAGTCCTGTCGCGCCCGTGGCATCAAGTCCTGCGTTCAACTTGAGAAGGCAGCGAATAGCTGGTTCCGCGTGTCTTGTCACCTGTTGAACGGACTCCTACAGTCCGGAACCGAAGTGGCCGTGGAACCGCTCCCACGGTCCATGTCATCCGAGCAATGGAGCCGCGATGTCATCCGCACTTCAGAAGCCAGGACGGTTGATGGCCGTCGTGCTGACAGCTCTCCTGCTGCCTCTCCTGAGTCAGCCGCCGGCCCACGCGGGCACCTGGGGCGCGCCGCAGAACGTCAACTCGTGGAACACCGTCAACGGTAGGTGGACCGCCAACAACGAGCTGGAGACCTACACGCCCAACTGCGTGTGGTACGAGGGTGAGACGCTGATCATCAAGACCTACAGGGCCGGCGACGGGACGTACTACTCAGGCCGCGTGGAGTCGAAGCAGCTCTACGGCTATGGCACGTACAGCTTCACCGCGAACATGCCCAACGGTCAGGGACTTCTGCCGGCCGTGTGGGCGGCCTACCTGAACCCGTGGTTGCCCGAGTTCGATGCCGCTGAGATCGTCGGGCAGAACCCGAACACCGTCTACCAGACCCTCCACGACGTGAACAACGCTCAGAGTCAGTATGCGTCGAGCAGCGCGTCAGGCTGGACGAACGCCTTCCACACGTACTCGTTCACGTGGTGGCCCGATCACATCGACTTCGCCGTGGACGGCACCATCACGGGCTCGAAGCCCTACACCACTCCGGCCGGGACCGGCATGCATTTCATCGTCAACACGGCCGTGGGCGGGGACTGGACGGGGAATCCTGACGCCTCGACCTGGGCGACCGCTGACGGCGCCCGGTACCTGAAGGTCTCGTCGATCACGTACACCCCGTACACACCGTGACGTGAGCGTCAGGCCCGTTCCGGGTCGACCTCCCCACTGCCCCGAAGGGAAACGCTCCGGGGCAGTCGCGGGTGAGGCGGTGCTGGTCAAGGCGAGGGCAACGTTCTCTGCCGCCTGTGCCTGACCGGCCGCCGGGCGAGTCCTATCGCTGGCGGCGGGCGTTGACGCCGTTGGCCTCGAAGTCGTACACGTACTGGTTGATGCGGAGGGCGTCGACGGCGCCGGCCCACAGGTTGTCACGGCCCTTGCTCACCGCGACGGTGAGGACGGTCGGCCTGTCACCGCCGTCGTCGGATGTTCCGAGGACGGGCCCGCAGGACCTTGACACCGATGAGTGGCCCGGCGGCGGAGCCGAAATTCCCGGCAGGGACTCTCGCCGTGTGGGAGGGACGTGCGCGGGTAGCCGGGTCTCACTGAATCGCCGCCATCCGGCGTCGATCCGAGGACGAGAGAGGTGCCCGCGTGTCCGCTTCCCTGGTGGAGACCGTCGACATCCAAGCCCCTGTGTCCGTCACCTGGGATCTGTGGAGCGATGTGACCAGGTGGCCCGCCTTCCTGAGTCACGTCCGCCTGGTGGAGCCCTTGGACGAACGCCGCTTCGCCTGGCAACTGTCCCTGCCGGGGGCGGACAAGAACTTCGTCGCCGAACTGACCGAGGTGATCCCCGAGGAGCGGATCGCCTGGCACACCACCCAGGGTGTCCACCACGCGGGTGTCGTGACGTTCCACCGCCTGAGCGAGGACTCGAGCCGTGTCACCCTCCAGGTCGAGTACGACCCGAAGGGATTCGTCGAGCGCCTCGGGGCACTCACCAATCTGGACTCGGTCCTCGCCAATTACGACCTCGGCGAGTTCCAGAAGCTCGCCGAAACCGCGGCCTCGTCCTGACTCCCCGCCGGCCCGCAGGGCGCCGACTCCCGTGCCTCCAGACCCCGCTCGAATGCGACGGGTCGCCCTGCCGGTCCACACCGATCCGTCAGTCGACAGGCCAGGTGTGGACCGGTGCGTTGAGGTGCATGTAGTCGATGTACTGCCGCGTCATGCGCCGCAGGGCCTCGTGACGGCCGCAGTGGTCCGAGGCCTCGAAGTGGTGCAGCATCTCCTTCTGCCAGACCGCGCCGTTGCGCGCGGTGACGCACCGTTGCTCGATGATGCCGAGCAACGGTTCCCGCCAGGCCGCGTCCATGCCCGAGCGCTCCAGGCCCTGGTGTGCCAGCGGCAGCAGGCGTCGCAGGACGAGTTCGGGCACCGGGACTTCGCCCGTTCCGGGCCAGTACAGGCGGGCGTCGATGCCGTGCCGTGCTGCGGTGTGCAGGTTGTCCTCGGCGGCCGAGAAGGACATCCGTGACCACACCGGCCGGTCTTCGTCCACCAGAGCGCGGGTGAGGCCGTAGTAGAAGGCCCCGTTGGCGAGGGTGTCGGCGACCGTAGGGCCCGCGGGCAGCACGCGGTTCTCCACTCTCAGGTGCGGTCTGCCCTGGGTGACGGCGTAGACGGGGCGGTTCCATCGGTAGATGGTGCCGTTGTGGAGGGTGAGTTCGGACAGGTCCGGTGTGTCTCCGCGGTCCAGCGTCTGCGTCGGGTCCTGGTCCTCGCACAGGGGCAGCAGCGCCGGGAAGTAGCGGAGGTTCTCCTCGAAGAGATCGAAGACGCTGGTGATCCATCGCTCCCCGAACCACACCCGGGGCCGTACTCCCTGCGCCTTGATCTCCTGCGGGCGGGTGTCCGTCGCCTGCTCGAAGAGCGGGATGCGGGTCTCGTGCGCGAGTTCCTTGCCGAACAGGAAGGGTGAGTTGGCGGCCAGCGCGACCTGGACTCCGGCGATGGCCTGGGCCGCGTTCCAGTAGTCGGCGAATTCCTCGGGGGAGACCTGGAGGTGGAACTGGGTGCTGGTGCACGCGGCTTCCGGTGTGATGGTGTCCGCGTAGGTCCGCAGTCGGTCGACACCGTTCACCTCGATGAGCAGATCCTCGCCGCGTGCGGCGAACACCTGCTCGTTGATCAGGTGGTAGCGGGCGTTCTCCGACAGTGCCTGCCCGCCGACGTCGTCCTCCCGAAGGGTGGGCAGGATGCCGATCATGATCAGATGGACGCCGACCGTCCTGGCGCGCTCCTCCGCGTGGTTCAGCGCGGCGCGGATCTCCTCTTCCCAGGCGTTGGGACCACCCGCGATGAGCCGCCGGGGCGGAATGTTGATCTCCAGGTTGAACCGGCCCAGCTCGGTGTCCCAGGCGGGGTCCGCGATGGCGTCGAGCACGTCACCGCTCCGCATGGTCGGCTCGCCCTCGGCGTCGGTCAGGTTCAGCTCGATCTCCAGGCCCACCTGAGGCCGCTCCGCGTCGAACCGCGACTCGCGCAGCATCTGTGCGAAGGCGTCGAGACATTCCTGCATCTTGATCCGGTACCGGCGACGGTCATCGCGGGTGAAGACCTGCGCCGGAACGTCGCGTCCCATCGGCCCTCCCGGGTGGCCCCACGGATACCTCTCCCCTCCAGCGTCGCACCACCGGGCAGGTCTGACCATGCGGGACGGCACACCCCACGCCGTGGCTGACCACCGGATGGGGCTCGAGCGTGGCGTCCTCGTGGGGCCGAAGCCGACGAGAAGGGTGCTCGGCGGACCGTCGTGGCGGCGACGGATCGATCCGCGCACCTTGCGCGTGAGGCAGTTGGACTACGTCGAGGACCTCTACCGCGACTGGAACGACGGCCACCGCACCAGCGGAGGCGCCGCCGGCCGCGTGAACGCCGAGTTCGCCCGGATCCGCCGGGAGCTGGGCGACCTGCCCGGCATCACCGCAAGCCCCGCCCGGCTGCGCACCATGCTCCAGCACCTGACGAAGACCCTTCACCCCGGCGTCCTGAACGACTGACCTGTCCCAATGCCCGCCGCTCCAGCGTCCACCTGCCCCGCTTGACCACCGCCCGTGCCCAGGCCCAGCGCCCGCTCGACGCCCCGGCGGGACTGTCCCGCCTCCAAACCGCCGCGCTGACCACCCACCTCGCCGAACTCGACCACGCCATCGCAGAACTCACCTCCACCGAAAGCCCCGACGCATGAATGACCCCGCCGCACTGCGGCTGCGGCACGCCCTCGAACACGCCGGCATTCCCGTACGGCCGGGCACCGACCAGGCTGTCGTGCACGCATTCGAGCGGATCGTGATCGGCAACCCGAACACACCAGCGGCGCCCTGTCCGTCTCCACGCTGTGCACGGAAGCGGCTATCTCGCGCGCCACCTACTACCGTTCACCCCTGGCGAAGATCATCACCGGACTGCTCCGGACACCGGACGCGCCCCGACCGCAGACCGACACCCCGACGGCGGACATCGCCCGCCTCAAGAAGGCGGACCGCACGCTGCGCTCCCAACACGCGGCCGAGCAGCGGGAGGCACGCGCCACCATCGCCGCCTACGCCAACCACATCCAGACGCTGAGCCTGCGGAACGCCGAACTCGAAGCGGAGAACGCCACCCCGCGCGAAGCTCTAGGCCAGGGCGGCACCGTGGCCTCCCTCCCCAGAGTGCGCGTACGCACCCGACTACCGGCCCGACCACGGCAGGTCAGCGCACTACAACACCTCGGGGGCTGTGTGCTGAGCTCCTGGCGCACGTCCAGGCAGCGCACCCGGACACCGGGCTGCCCGGATCCCGTGTCGTACGGTCTGATGTCGCGGCCGCCCACCGTCCGCAATGGATCTCACCGAGACCGGCGGTGCCGCCGGTACGGCCGAAAGATCTGAACCAATACCGGGAATTCAGGCCGCGACGAGCTCCTGCTCGCGGTCCGGCGTTTTGACCTTGGGCTTCTTGTTCGGCAGCGAGAGCCGGAAGACCTTGTGCCACGCGGAGAACACCTGCTTGGGCAGCGGGCCGGTGACGTACTCCAGCTCGTACTTCTCGAACAGCGCGCGCACCTTCACCGCGACCTCGGCGTACCGGTTGCTCGGCAGGTCCGGGAAGAGGTGGTGCTCGATCTGGTGCGACAGGTTGCCGGTCATGAAGTGCATGGCCTTGCTGCCGCTGATGTTCGCCGAGCCCATCATCTGACGCAGGTACCACTGGCCGCGCGTCTCGCCCCTGATGGACCGGCGCTCGAAGACCTGCACGCCCTCGGGGAAGTGCCCGCACATGATCACCGAGTGGGTCCAGATGTTGCGGACCAGGTTCGCGGTGAACGTGGCGGCGAGCGTGGTGAGGAACGACGGGCCCGACAGCAGCGGGTGGATCACGTAGTCCTTGAGCACCTGCTTGCGAATCTTGCGGCCCACGGCCTTGGCCCGCGCGTGGAACTCGGGGTTCTTGCGGCGGCGCTTGTTCAGGTTCTTGCCGAGCTCCAGGTCGTACGCTGCGATGCCGTACTCGAAGAAACAGGCGTTGATGAAGTTCCACAGCGGCTGGCCGAGGTGGAACGGGTGCCACTTCTGGTCCTCGTCGACGCGCATGATGCCGTAGCCGAGGTCGTTGTCCTTGCCGATCACGTTGGTGTACGTGTGGTGCAGCTCGTTGTGCGAGTGCTTCCACTGCTCGGCCGGCGAGACGTGATCCCAGTCCCAGGTGGTTGAGTGGATCTTCGGGTCCCGCATCCAGTCCCACTGGCCGTGCAGGACGTTGTGGCCGATCTCCATGTTGTCCATGATCTTCGCCACGGACAGACCGGCGGTGCCGATCAGCCACGCGGGCGGGAAGAACGAGAACAGCAGTACGCCCCTGCTGACCAGCTCGAGCTTGCGCTGTGCCGAGATGACCTTGCGGATGTAGGCGGCGTCTTTCTCGCCGCGGCCGGCGATCACCTCGTCGCGGATCGCGTCCAGCTCGCGGCCAAGCTCCTCGATCTGCTCCGCGGTCAGGTGGGCGGTGGGGTCGATGGCGGTCAAGGTGCTCCTACCGTTCGATGTCGCAGGGGCCCGCAGCGGCGGACACGCAGGTCTGGATGAGGACGCCCGGCTCGGCCTCGGTGATCTCGCCGGTGCGCAGGTCGCGGACGGCGCCGGCCTTGAGCGGCGTGACGCAGCCGAAGCAGATGCCCATGCGGCACCCGGACGGCATGAGCACGCCGGCCTCCTCGCCGACGTCCAGCAACGGCGTGGCGCCGTCCGCGTCGACGGTCTTTCCGGTAGCGCTGAACGTGACCTCGCCGCCGTCGCCGGCGACGACGATGCTGGGGCGGAAGCGTTCGGTGTGCAGGCGCTCTTGGACGCCGTGCTCGGTCCAGTGCTCTTCGGCGGCGTCGAGCAGGCCTGCGGGCCCGCAAGCCCAGGTCTCGCGCTCGGCCCAGTCGGGCACGAGTTCGTCGAGACGGGCGATGTCGAGCATGCCGTCCGTGTCGGTGTGCACCTCGGTGAGCCGCAGCTTCTTGTCCGCGACCAGGTCGTGCAGTTCGTTGCGGAAGATCACGTCTTGCGGCTGTGGCGCGCAGTGGACCATGACGACGTCGTCGAACTCGGTGTCGCGCAGCATGCCCATCACGGGCGTGATGCCGCTGCCGGCCGTCAGGTAGAGGATCTTGGCGGGCTTGGCCTGCGGCAGTACGAAGTCACCGGTCGGCTGGTCGAGCTGGATCAGCGTGCCCGGTTTCGCCTTGCGGACCAGGTGGTTGCTGACCTTGCCGTCCGGGATCGCCTTCACGGTGATCGTGACGCGGCCGTCCTGGCGGTTTGTGGGCGAGGTGATGGAGTAGGCACGCCACAGGCGCACCCCGTCGACGTCGACCCCGATCCGCACGTACTGACCGGCTGTGTGGCCGCGCCAGCCCCGTCCCGGTCTGATCACGATGGTCGCGGCGTCACCCGTCTCGGGGTGCACGGCCTCGATGCGCCCACGCAGGTCGGCGCCCGCACGCAGTGGGCTGACCAGGTCGAGGTAGTCCGACGGCAATAGCGGCGTCGTGACCATCTCCAGCAGTTTCCACGCCCCGCTGCGAAGGGCTGTACTCGTCATGACTCCAGCTTGCTGCGCCTCAGGGCGTAAAGTCCTGACCGCAGGACGTAAATCTGGTCGGCTGAATTGTTCGCAGGGAACAAAACGTGAGCCATGCAATCCGGAGGGCCAGCGAACTGGCCCTGGATGAGACGACGGTCACCGCACTGCGGGCCGCGCTGAAGAGCACCGCCGACGAGGTCGTCCAGGCGATCATCGACGAGGTCCCTCCCTACGCCAACGCCCTTTCGGGCCACATGGGCGCCACCATCCGCCGAGCCGTCCGAACCGCCCTGGGGCACTACCTGGACCTCGCGAGCGGGAACGCCACTGGCGGCGACGCCGGTGACGCAGCCTACGAGTTGGGCCGCGGCGAGGTGCGCGACGGCCGTTCGATGGACGCCCTTCTCAGCGCCTACCGCGTCGGCGCCCGCGTGGCCTGGCGATGCCTGGCAGCGGGTGCCGTACCCACAGGTCTGCCCGCCGCCGAGGTCGCCAAGTTCGCCGAGCTGACCTTCGCCTACATCGACGAGCTCTCCGCCGCGAGCGCCGCGGGCCACGCCGACGAACTGGCCGCCCGGGGCAGGGACCACGAGCGCCACCTGGAACACCTGGCCCGCGACCTCCTCGCCGGCGCGAGCCCGGACGTGCTGCTGGCCTCTGCTCAACGGGCCGGGTGGCAGCCTCCGGTTTCGCTGACCGCGGTCCTGCTGCCCGCCGCCCAGGCCCGGCCTGCCTACCGCGCGCTCGACCCGAGCACCCTCGTCCTCGACGATCTGCCGGATGCCACCGGTGTGCTGCTCGTCCCCGATGCCGACCGATCACATCTCTTGCGGCAGCTGACCGACCGCACCGCCGTGGTCGGCCCGGCCCGGCCATGGACTCGTGCGTCCGCCTCGTACGCACGAGCCGTACGCGCGCGCTCCCTCTCCTCTGATATTCGCGACACCGAGCACCACCTGCCAGAGCTGGTGCTGAGCGCCGACGCGGACGCGTTCGCAGACCTGCGTGCCCGAGCCCTCGCACCGTTGCGGACCTTGCCTGTCGCGACCGCACGGCGGTTGGAGGAGACGTTGCGAGCGTGGCTGCTGCACCAGGGCAGGCGGGACGAGGTGGCGGCGGTGTTGTTCGTCCATCCCCAGACAGTCCGGTACCGGATGTCGCAGCTGCGGGAGCTGTTTCCGGATCTCGCATCGCCACACCGGGTCCTTGAACTGACGCTGGCGGTCGGTCTTCGGGTCAGCTGACGCGCACTTCGACCGTCCACGCCCGCGTCCGCGAGCAGTCCGGGAATACCAGGTCACCGAGCAGACCGGCGCGAACGGCACGGGCGTCGACGTCGGTGCGCTCGACCGGCGCACCGACCAGTCAGTTCGACCACTGCAGCAGTTGGCCCGTCCTCGGCCGCGCGGGAAGAGAGGACCGGACGTGGCTGCCCTGCTGGAGGCACAGGCCGATCGAGGCCGACGGCTCGGGCGCCTGCCCCTGGCCTAAGGCTCACGCCACGTTCAGGCGCGAATCGCACCGGGGCCGAGGACATCTGGCCCGACAGGCAGCGAGCCCGCGCCTGCCGTCGGGCTGGAAGAGGCATGCACGACGGAACTCGGTAGAACGGCCGCTGCCTGGGAAGACGCGAATTGATCTTCGTTGACGTCCCAGGGGAGGAAACATCACCATGGCCGTTCCCGCACGCGCCCGGCGTACCGCGCGCCGCTCCCGCCGGTTCGAACTCCGGGCGACGGCCCTCTACTTCGCCCTCCTCGCGGTCATCCTCGCTCTGGTGGGCGCGGCCGCCCGCACCGCGGCTGCGGCCGCGGTGCACCGTCCCGCCTGGGCTGTGGCGCTGGCCCTTGTAGGCGTAGGCGCCGTCATGGCCGGCTGCCGCGGGAGGCGCCGCATATCGGCGGTGAGGATCGCGCGCCGCGCGGCCGTAGCCCTGGACGAAGCCACGCAGACGGCGGTCGAAGCGCTCGACGCGGCGTCACCGGCTCCCGCCGTCGGCCTGGTCCCCGCCGGGGCCGGCGCCTGCGGCGGCGGCCTCGGCACGGATCCCAGCGTCCTGCTTCCCGAGACCGTGCCCGAGGCGCCCGCGGACACGGTGGAGATTGCCTATGAGGCCCTGGACCCGGACGAGTTCGAACAGGCGGTGGCCGAACTGTGCCGGCGCGACGGCTGTCTCGACGTGGACGTCGTGGGCGGGGCCGGGGACCTGGGCGCCGACGTCGTGGCGAGGACGCCCGACGGGCGCTCGGTCGTCATCCAGTGCAAGCGGTACTGCGACGGCAACCGGGTCGGCTCACAGGAGCTGCAGCGCTTCGGCGGCACCTGCTTCACCGTTCACGGCGCCGATGTCGCCGTCGTGGTCACCACCAGTGACTTCACCGCCCCCGCGCTCGACTACGCAGAGCAGTGCGGCATCGTGTGCGTCGACGGTCCGCAACTGCGGCGCTGGCAGGAGGATGCGGGACCGCGGCCGTGGGAGGCGCAGCCGTCGGCGGCCTGAGGCTGGCCAGTTGGTGGATGTTCGATCTTCGGGCCTGCTGACGCCGGCGGGACCGCTGCCTGCGACGATGCGCTTGTGTTTCGTTCAGCGGGCGGACCAGAGGCAGATGCCCGCGACGAGGAGGCTGGCGCGGTAGACCGTGGCGTAGCCACGGCTCGGCCGGCCCGGCGGCTTTCCCGGCGCCACCACAGCCGCGAGCAACCGGCGCCGAGCCCGAGGACGCGACCGGCTGAGCCGATGGTGGTCGTCGTCCCACCCCAGGAGGACCGGACAAGGTACGCGGCCTCTACCGTCCGGCCGGGCGGGTGCGGCGGCGCAGCAGTTCCATCCCTACGACGAGCAGCAGCTGCTCCCCGGCGTGGTCGAACTGCTCCTGGAGGGTGGGCTCGCGAAAGAGGCTGGCCAGCTCTCCGGCACCGGTGGCGAGGATGCCGCGCTGGGCGACGTAGTCGGCCATGGAAGCGCGGTGGACGGCGCGGGCGCGCTCCAGCAGCGCACCGTCCATCGTCCCGTCCAGGGTCCGGCCCAGCGCGGCGCTGAGGGCCTCTACGTGGCCCACGACCGCCTCGACAGTCATCGGCGCCGGTACAGGGCCGAGCGCGCGGACGAGACCGCTGGCGGCGAACACCGACTCCGGCTCCATCACGATCGCGCCAGTCCAATGCTGTGACCGCATGGGCTCGCCGGGTTGGGGTTGGGGCGGTTTGACGGGTGCCCACGGTTCCGTCCGACCATCGGAGATGTGGCGGTGGCCGAACACATCGCTCCTTTCAACTCGCATAGAAATCAGGAGGGTTGCTCTTGATGGATCGGTTACCCTCGGCCAGATCGTTCGAACGAATGATCCGATCCGAGGAAAGGGAAGCATGCGATTACATCTGCTCCGCGCTGTAGGAGTCTCGGCCATAGCCCTGGCTCCCATCATCGGTCTGACCACTCCGGCCAACGCATCTGTCGAGCGCCAGCAGTGCCATGCAATGCAGAAGGTCGAGATCGGGACCACTGGGCTAGACGTCGACATCCAGATCAAGCTGTGCGTCCAGCAGGACACCACTGGCGTATACCGGGCCTTTGCAAGCTTCTGGTGGCAAGACGCTGGCAGCTACAAGTTCAACAACCTGGACCTTCACGTGCGGTTGGAGAGGTACGACGTCGTCCGAAAGGGAGCTGTCTGCGACTTTACCGACGAGGTCAACTCAACTCAGGGCTTCAACCTGTATTGCGAGACGACGTGGACGAGCGCAGCTCCGCCCCTGACCACCGACGCCACCTTGCTGTACGACACCGCAGACGACGGTAAGGGCGAATTCCGCTGGGACCTCACTGGTACTCCGGCACTCTGACCAGGACGCGAGTCGGGCGCAACGGTCGGGCATCCTGGACATAGGAGCACAGGGAGTGAAGAGGAGCCGGTTCTCTTCGGCCTCCCCGCATCGGCATGGATCGTCCCGGCGGTCGTTTCGGACGAACCGGTGCGGTGCTCGGAATGCCCGCGGATCCTCCCCTCGAAGAAGTCGATCGCGGCCGGTATCGGTCCGGGCTGTGCGGCGAAGACCGGCCGGACCCGTTCTCGCGTCCATGAGAAGGCCCGAACCCGCTGAGAAGCGCGCACCCCAGCGCGCCTGACGGGACGCCGATACCTGCGATGTGAAGGCCCGGGTGTGCACCCGGGCCTTCAGGTCCAAGGGCTATAGGGCGCGCTCGCGGCGAGAGCCATCCGGTTCACGACGCGTTGGGCGGTCGCCCGGCAGGTCGTCCGGGCCCGCGCCGGATGACGGTCGGGCGTGCGCGCCAGAGTCGGCAGCCAGACCCGGAGGCCGATGTCAGCGCGACTGCCGTGCGGTGTGTGCCGTGCTCGGTGCGGCCGATCGGATGACCGGTCGGTGAGGCGCGCAGGGTGAAGCCGGGGTGCTGGCCTAGCTTGTCGCGGGTCCGGACTTTCCTCTGCTCTGTCCGGACTTCTCGTACTGGTCCGGAAGGAGTGTGAGGGTGGCGCGTCTGTCCGGCATCCGTGGCCTCCTGCGGGTTCTCCTCGCTCTGTGCCTGTCGGCAGCTCTGCTGGCCGGCTGCGATACCGGAGGTGGCGGACCGGTGACGCTCAACTGGTACAACTTTCCTGATGATTCAGGTGCGTTGGCCAGTGCGGCCGATGCCTGTTCAAAACAGTCCGGCGGGCGCTACCGAATCAGCTACAACAAGCTGCCCCGGACCGCGGACGGGCAGCGCCAGCAACTGGTGCGCCGACTGGCCGCCGAGGACGACACGGTCGACATCATCGGGCTGGACGTCACCTGGCCCGCCGAGTTCGCGGAAGCCAAGTGGATCCAGCCGTGGACCGGGGACCACCGCACCGCGGCGACCCGGGACACCCTGGAGGTCCCGCTGCAGACGGCCACGTGGAAGGGCCGGTTGTACGCCGTCCCGTACAACACGAACACCCAACTGCTCTGGTATCGCAAGGACCTGGTCCCCACTCCGCCCAAGACCTGGGCCCAGATGATCCGGATGGCCGAAGGTCTGGCGAAGCGGGGCAAGCCGCACTACGTGGAGATCCAGGGCGCACAGTACGAAGGACTCACGGTCTGGTTCAACTCGCTGGTGGAGAGCGCCGGCGGCTCCATCCTGAACGCCACCGCCACGGCTCCCAGGTTGGGCCCACCCGCCGTGCGCGCGGCCTCCGTCATGAAGGACCTGGCCACCTCGGCCGCCGCCGACCCGTCCCTGTCCAACCAGATGGAGGACCAGAACCGGCTGGCCATGGAGTCCGGAACCGCCGCCTTCGAGATCAACTACCCCTTCGTGTATCCCTCGATGAAGGCCAACAACCCCAAGCTCTTCGAGCAGTTCCGGTGGGCGCCCTACCCGGGGATCCAAGAGGGTCGTCCGGCCAAGCCCACCATCGGCGGCATCGACCTGGCCATCGGCGCCTACTCCCGTCACTCCGAGTTCGCCTTCGAGGCGGCGCTGTGCCTGCGGAACCGACAGAACCAATTGACCGCGGCGCTCGAGGGCGGGCTCCCACCCACGCTCCGCTCGCTCTACTCGGACCCCGCCCTGGTCAAGAACTACCCCTTCGCCTCCACCGTTCTGGCGGCCCTGGAGAACGCCAGCATCCGGCCCAAGACCCCCGCCTACCAGAACGTGTCCATCGCGATCTCGCACACCCTGTCGCCGCCGAACGGGATCGAACCGAGGCCGGACGTGCAGAAGATCAGTGACCAGATCGAGGACGCCCTCGAATCGAAGGGGCTGATCCCATGACCCAGTCGGCTCCGACCGCCCCTCAGGACGCATCGGCACCCAAAGACAACCGCGCTCTGTCCGAAGGGGCCCGGCAGGAGCGCCGGTTGGGCTGGCTGCTGTGCGCACCGGCCGTGATCGTCATGCTCGCCGTCACCGCCTACCCCATCGTCTACGCGATCTACCTCTCACTCCAGCGATATGACCTGCGCTTCCCGCAACAAGCGAAGTTCGTCGGCCTCAGCAACTACGGCGCCGTACTGTCCTCGGAGTTCTGGTGGGACGCCCTGTGGGTGACGGTGTTCATCACCGCGGTCTCCGTGGTCGTGGAACTCGTCCTCGGATTCGTCCTGGCGCTGGTGATGCACCGCACCATCTTCGGCCGCGGGACGGTTCGTACCGCCATCCTGATCCCGTACGGCATCGTCACCGTGGTCGCCGCCTACTCCTGGCAGTACGCCTGGACCCCGGAAACCGGCTACCTGGCCGATCTCCTGCCCTCGGGCGACGCTCCCCTCACCGAACAGTGGCCGGCCATCGGCCTGATCATCCTGGCCGAGGTGTGGAAGACCACCCCGTTCATGGCCCTGCTGCTGCTCGCCGGGCTCGCCCTGGTGCCGGAGGAGACGCTGCGCGCGGCCCAGGTCGACGGCGCCGGAGCCTGGCAGCGCTTCTTCCTGGTGACCGTCCCCCTGATGAAGCCGGCCATCCTGGTCGCCCTGCTCTTCCGCACCCTGGACGCCTTCCGGATCTTCGACAACATCTACATCCTCACGGCCGGCGCGCACGACACCGGCTCGGTGTCCATCCTGGGCTACGACAACCTCTTCACCGCGCTCAACCTCGGCATCGGCTCGGCCATCTCCGTACTCATCTTCCTGTGCGTGGCAGTGATCGCCTTCGCCTTCATCAAACTGTTCGGGGCAGCCGCCCCCGGCTCCCAGGAAGGGGGACGCTGATGTCCGCCACCGGACGGCGACGGAAGTCGGGGTGGGCCGTGGTCAACATCCTGGTGATCGCCTATGCCCTGTTCCCGGTCTGGTGGATCATCGCTCTGTCCTTCAAGGAACCCAGCACCCTCACCGACGGCAGCTTCATCCCGACGGAATGGACGTGGGAGAACTACCGAGGGATCTTCCAGACCTCCGAATTCACCCGCTCGCTGATCAATTCCATCGGCATCGCCCTGATCTCCACGGTGATCGCTGTGGTGCTGGGCACCATGGCGGCCTATGCCGTCGCCCGGCTCCGGTTCCCCGGAAAGAGCCTGCTGATCGGCATGTCGCTGCTGATCGCCATGTTCCCGCCGATCTCATTGGTCTCGCCGTTGTTCAACATCGAGCGGATCATCGGCATCTTCGACACCTGGACCGGTTTGATCATCCCGTACATGACCTTCTCGCTGCCGCTTGCCATCTACACCCTGTCGGCCTTCTTCCGGGAGATCCCCTGGGACTTGGAGAAGGCGGCCAAGGTGGACGGTGCCACGCCGGCGCAGGCGTTCCGGCTGGTGATCGCTCCGCTCGCGGCGCCGGGCGTGTTCACCACGGCGATCCTGGTGTTCATCTTCTGCTGGAACGACTTCCTCTTCGCGATCTCACTGACCTCGACCTCGGCGGCCCGGACCGTGCCGGCGGCCATCGCCTTCTTCACCGGGAGCAGTCAGTTCGCTCAGCCCACCGGTTCGATCGCCGCCGCCGCCGTGGTGATCACCATCCCCATCATCGTCTTCGTGCTGCTCTTCCAGCGGCGCATCGTGGCCGGGCTCACCTCCGGAGCCGTCAAGGGCTGACCGGCGACAGCCGTTCGTCAGGACAAGAAGGACCGACCGTGGCAGAGATCGTTCTCGAAGGCATCACCAAGCGCTACCCCGATGGCGCGATGGCGGTGAAGGACGTCAACCTCAGTGTCGGGGACGGCGAGTTCGTCATCCTCGTCGGTCCCTCCGGCTGTGGTAAGTCCACCACCCTCAACATGATCGCCGGGCTGGAGGACATCACCGAGGGCACCCTCCTGATCGACGGACAGGTCGTCAACGACAAAACGCCGAAGGACCGTGACATCGCCATGGTCTTCCAGAGCTACGCCCTCTACCCCCACATGACTGTGCGCGAAAACATGGGTTTCGCACTCCGGCTGGCCAAAATGGACAAGGCGGCCATCCGCGAGAAGGTCGAAGAGGCCGCCCGCATCCTGGACCTGACGGAGCATCTGGACCGCAAACCCGCCAACCTCTCCGGCGGTCAGCGCCAACGGGTGGCGATGGGGCGTGCCATCGTGCGCGACCCCAAGGCGTTCTTGATGGACGAGCCGCTCTCCAACCTGGACGCGAAGCTCCGCGTCCAGATGCGCACCCAGATCTCCCGCCTCCAGCAACGCTTGGGCAGCACCACGGTCTACGTCACCCACGACCAGACCGAAGCCATGACCCTCGGCGACCGGGTGGTGGTGATGCGCGGGGGAGTGGTGCAGCAGATCGGAACCCCGCAACATCTCTACGAGCAGCCGAAAAACCTCTTCGTCGCCGGGTTCATCGGATCGCCCGCAATGAACTTCCTGCACGCCACCGTGGAGGAGAACCGCCTGCGCACCTCGGTGGGCGACCTCGACCTCGGCGACCGGCTGCGCCGCACCCTCGAGCGCCACGACGCCCCCCGGGACCTGATCGTGGGCCTGCGCCCGGAGGCCTTCGAGGACGCCGCCCTGGTGGAACAAGGCAGGGTCGGAGCGGGTACGACCTTCAGCGTGGACATCGACGTGGTCGAATCCCTGGGATCCGATGTCTACGCCTACTTCACCGAGGACGAGTGGCAGCCCACCGCCACCTCCGAACTCGCCGAGCTCGCGGCCGACTCGGGGATGACCGACACCGGCGCGGGCGGGCACCAGATCGTCACCCGTCTCAACGCCTCCACGCAGGTGCGCGAGGGCAGCCGTGCCGAGCTCTGGGTGGACACCGCCAAGATGCACGTTTTCGACCCGGCCTCCGGGGCCAACCTGACCCTGTCCGACGAGCCTGTCGACTGACCCATTGAAGCGGGACGGGTCAATGCAACCGTTCATCTGCGGGCCGGCCGACCCACGAATGCGGCCCGGGCGCGCAAGAGGCGCCTTCCGACGCCAGGTCCAGCGGCGACGGCCATGGCCCGTTCGGCGCCGTCGCCTCGCTCAAGCAGACCGCACTGAGTCATACGACCGGATCGTCAGCCTCGTCGCAGACCAGATTGCTGTCGACGGCCTTGTTCACCACGGCTCCCGAAGGTGGCGAGAAAGGCGTGGGTCTGCATGGATGTGCGACTCGGCGAAGGGGCCCATGCCCGCCCCTACTCGCGTCTAGGAATAGCCGCGGGCCCGCCCCGCGTTGCCGCACGTATGACGATGCATGCGCCGCAGCCCGAGGTCCTGCGATACACCGCCTTCTCCAGCACCCCTGACGGCGGAAACCCCGCCGGTGTCGTTCTGGATGCCACCGCCCTGGACGACAGCGACATGCTGGCTATCGCCGCCGACCTCGGATACTCGGAATCCGCGTTCCTGACCGCGCCCCCGGAGGGCCTCGGCGGCCAAGAGGGGCGGGCGTACAGCATCCGCTACTTCAGCCCGAAGGCCGAGGTGCCGTTCTGTGGGCACGCCACCGTCGCGACCGCCGTCGCGCTCGCCGAGCGCATCGGCCCAGGAGAGCTGGTATTCGCGACGCGCGCCGGTGTCGTGCCGGTGGAGGTGGCCGAGGAGGGCGCGACCGTCAGGGCCACACTCACCAGTGTGGAGCCGCACGTCGAGGAGATCGCCGACGCCGACCTCGCGGAGGCGCTCACCGCGCTCGGCTGGCCGCCCGTCGATCTCGACCCGACCTTTCCGCCCCATATCGCTTTTGCCGGTGCCCGCCACCTCGTTCTCGCGGCGGCGACCCGCGCGCGCCTCGCAGATCTCGCGTACGACTTCGCGCGCCTCGAAGCCCTGATGCACCGCTTGGACCTGACCACGGTCCAGTTGGTGTGGCGAGAGTCGGCCACCGTCTTCCATGTCCGTGACCCGTTCCCCGTCGGCGGCGTAGTCGAGGACCCGGCAACCGGCGCCGCGGCCGCCGCGTTCGGTGCGTACGCCCGTGAGTTCGGCCTGGTCCCCGAGGACGCCGTCCTCACCCTGCATCAGGGCGAGGACCTGGGCCGCCCCGGCGAACTCACGGTGACGCTGCACGCGGGTGACCCGCGTGTCCGTGTCAGTGGCACGGGAGCTCGCATCAGCTGAAGCGCCGGTCAGACGGGGCGGACACAAGTCCCGTATCGCCCGCCCGTGGGGGCGCCGACGCTCTCGATGCTGTTCGTTGAGCAGATCACCGCGCGGACCTCGACGTCGAAAGAGTTCATGACACGATCTTGTCGAAGTGCCCTGGTCGGGTGTGACATGTGACGACGACTCCTGGGCCACAGGGGGCGGCATCCGGATGGCCGTCCAGATTTTCGAGATTCTGGGTGAACCGGGACGGGGTCGGTTTCCGTATCCCCCGAGGGGGTCCGCAACAGTGTGGAATCCCGGTCTTGGTGACATCGTGGGCGCCGGTCGCGAGTGCGGCCGCGCAGCGATGACGGGGTATGGGGGGAAACGATGGTGGCCGCTGATCATCAGGTGCCGAGAAGCACCGTGCTTCCGGTCGATGCGGCGCGATGGGCGCTGTGGACGTTCGTCGTCGTCAACGTGGTGACAGTCGAGGTCTTGTTCATCAGCGCCGGTGCCGGGAAGAACGGGGTGCTCACCACCGCCAAGTTCTTCGGGCTGCACGCCGCCTTGCTGATGCTGTTCCAACTGTTGTTGGTGGCCAGGCTGTCGTGGCTGGACCGTCGCATCGGCATGGACCGGTTGACGGTGTGGCACCGGTGGGTCGGCTTCACTCTGCTGTGGACCGTCCTCACCCACGCCACGTTGGTGGTGCTCGGTTTCGCGACGCTCGACGACGCGTCGATGGCGAAGACCTTCCTGGCGCTTGCCGGGGTGCCTGCTTCCCTCCTGGGCATGCTGGCGGCGGGCGTCATCGTGGTGATCGCCGCGGTCTCCACTCGCCCCCTTCGACGGCGGCTTCCCTACGAGATCTGGCACGGACTGCATTTGCTGCTGTATGTGGCACTGGGGCTGTCGTTCGTCCACCAGTTGAGGGAGACAACGACCTTCACGTCCTCCGCGTTCGCGAAGGTCTACTGGTGGGCGTTGTGGCTGTTCGCTTTCGGCGCCCTGCTGGTCGGGCGGATTGGCGTGCCGGTGTGGCGCAACGCGTTCCACCGGTTCCGGGTGGCGGCCGTGGTGCCGGAGTCGGACAACGTGGTGTCGGTACACGTGACCGGCCGCCACCTCGACAGGCTGCCCGCCCGGGCCGGGCAGTTCTTCATCTGGCGGTTCCCTGGACACAGCCACTGGTGGTCGGCGAATCCCTTCTCGCTGTCGGCGGCGCCCGACGGCCGCGGACTGCGCCTGACGGCGAAGGCGGTCGGCGGCGCGAGCACCGGCCTGCGGCATCTCCCGGTCGGGACCCGCGCGTACCTCGAGGGGCCGTACGGAGCGTTCACCTCCCTGCATCGCACGCGGCCCGGGGTGCTGCTGATCGCCGGCGGCGTGGGGATCACGCCCGTTCGGGCCCTGCTGGAGGAGGAAGCCGCCGGCGATGTCGTCGTGCTCTACCGGGTCCGCAATGAGCGGGACGCCGTGCTGGTGGACGAGGTGCGCGCACTCGCCGCAGCCCGAGGAGGGCGGCTGCACCTGCTCACAGGCCCCACGAGGCAGGGGGCGTCGCCGTTGAGAGCAGACAGTCTCCTCGCGCTCGTCCCCGACATCACCGAACGTGACGTGTATGTCTGCGGCCCGCCTGCCATGACCTCGGCCGTGCTGAGCGGCCTGCGGAGTCTGGGAGTTGCCCCTCGGCAGATGCATGCCGAGAAGTTCGGCCTGGCCTGAGGTCTGGCACGCAGCGTGGATACGGATCGGGCGGTACATGAGGACCGACTCCCTCACATTCCAACCGCTTCGTTGAGAGGGACACCGACATACTCAGGCTGTCCTCGGTCCGCCTGGTAGGCGAGTCGGCTCGCCTACCAGGCCTCGGCCGGCAACACCGGGGCTGGACCTGTTTGCGTCCTCACTGGTCGAATGGCCGGCGTACCCGGGCGGCGATGAGGCATCGAGCTGGTGGCTCCGGCCAGCTGAACAGTGGCCGCGGAAAGGCGCCGGGGGCCGTCTTCAGACGGATTGGTAGAGGTCCTGGTCGTACAGGAAGGTGATCGAGCCCTCCTGACAAGCGGCCATCAACCTGCGGATCAGCGGCCGAGAGCAGTCGGCGGGAATGTCGGTCACGGTGCCGACGCCGGGGGGAACCCGCTACGCCGTGGCGGTGGATCCGTCGCATGGGGCCGGCACGCATCGGCTGGTCCCGGACCCGCTGCAGCGTGGTCGGGGAGCGTCTGCATACTGCTGGTCATGAAGCTCTCGGCCTGCACCCGCGCCTACGTGTTCCTCACCATGATGGTGGTGTGCGTGGTGGTCGGCGGGGCCTGCTTCGGCTTCGTTTTCGGCGGGTGGACGGCGGCTGCGGTGGGAGCGGGTACCACGGCTGTGGGCGTCGGCTTCGGAGGCTTGGTCCACAGCCGCATTGCGGTGGCTCCCCTCCCGAGCGTCCAGACCGACGTGGCCGCGGAAGGCATCGCGGACGTGGTCGTCATGGGCGTCGCGCTGTACGAGGCCGCTGTCTTCCCGGTCATCCCTGGCGGGGTGAGCGACAGGGAACAGAGGGCCCGCCGGATCCTGGCGTATCGGCTCGCCGCCTACGACGCTCTTCCCCGCGTCGTTCGGATCTCCGCCGCCGACGCACTGGAGATCATTGATGAGGGGCTGGACAAAAAGCGCGCCCGGACCGCTGTGAAAGCACTCTCGCTCACGGTCTACGACTGCCGCACCGCACCCTGACCGGTCGTGCGAACATGTTCGGTGTCCTGCCTGCGTGCGTTCCACAGTTCATGCCTCACCCCGCATGGGCCGTGCGTACTGCGCGAGCTGCTGTTCCGACCCAGCTCCCTGCACATGCTCGTCGAGAGCAGCGACGCCGCAGAAGTCCCGTTGGGCTAATGGTCGCCGTCCAGCAAGCGTCGAAGCTCTGGTGAGGTGTGAGAGTTGGGCAGGACGAATCCTCCGGGTGCGTCCGAGGGTGGTGGCATTCGCCGCAGCGCCGACGGTTCGAACGGCCAGAGCGTCTCTACGGACCACCTCACGCCGCTCAGATCGGCGCCGGCCAGATCGGCGCCGCGCACGTCGGCCCCCGACAGATCGGCGTGTGTGCAGCGTGCCGCGCGTAGCGAGGCACCGTGCAGGACCGTGCCACGAAGATCGGCTCCCGAGAGGTTGGCGTCGGACATGATGGCAGCCGCGAGATTCGCTCCCTGAAGTCAAACTGCCGTCATCTCCGCCTCGGTGAGGTGCGTGGCGTAGAGCTGGGCCGACGACAGGTCCGCACCGGCCAGGTTGGCGGAGCCCAGGCATGTACCGGCCAGGTCGGCGCCTGTGAGGCGCGCGCCCCGCAGGTCGGCGGAAGGCATGAGGACGAAGGAGAGCTGCGTGCCCTCGAGTCGCGCCCCGGCCAGCCGGCCGTGGATGAGAACTGCGCCGTCCAGGTTGAGGCCGGAGAGGTCGGTGTGTGCGAGCAGGTCCTCGGGAAGGGAGGCCAGTTCCTCGACGAGGTGGCGCAGTTCTTTGACGGCGGGGCTACGCGGGTCCCGACAGGCCTCCGAGTGCTCGCGCTGCCAGTCGGCGAGTTCACGGAGGTGGTCCAGGACGGACATTGGTACTGGCATGGGTCGGGTGGGGGCTTGCCCTGGCGCGGACACGGACACGGACACGGACACGGACACGGACACGGACACGGACACCGACACGGATGCGGACACCGACACGGATGCGGTCCGGGTTCGGCCTGGATCCGTGTCGCCGAGAAGGACGGTCGGGCGTGCGGGGAGGGCCCGGCGCTGCGGGAAGCCGGACGGGGTGTGGACGATGTAGTCGGGAGTTCCGATCGCCTGCCCGTCGGTGGTGAGCCGGAGCTCCCGGTCCGGCTCGCGGACGAAGTGCGCGATGCCGAAGTCCAGGAGCTTGACCGATCCGGCGGGGGTGACCATCACTGCCGCAGCTCGCAGAGGCGAGAAGCCGGGACTGCTTGTAGAAGAGTTGCGGCCCGTCCACTGGTTGTCGGCGGCGTCCGTCTGCGAAGCCAGTCCGACGGTTTGCAACTTTTCGGGAGCGTGGAGGCCCGGTCCCCGCTGGGGGACGATCGCGGGGGTACCCGCTCCAACATGACTGTCTATGGATTACACGCCTCGCACGAGCAGATCCCGCCCGCGGATCTGCTCGACGCCGTGGTGCAAGCGGAACGCGCGGGATTCGCTGCCGCTATGTGCTCGGACCACTTCTCGCCGTGGAGTGTCCGGCAGGGGGAGTCCGGATTCGCCTGGTCGTGGCTCGGCGCCGCGCTCCAGGCCACCCATCAGATGCCGTTCGGCGTGGTGAACGCGCCGGGCCAGCGCTACCACCCGGCGATCATCGCCCAGGCGGTGGCCAGCCTCGCCTCAATGTACCCGGGCAGGTTCTGGGTGGCACTCGGCAGCGGCGAGGCCTCCAACGAGCACATCACAGGGGCACGTTGGCCCCGCAAGGACATACGCAACACGCGGCTGCGGGAATGCGTCGACGTCATCCGTGCACTGCTGCGGGGGGAGGAGGTCAGCCACGACGGACTGGTGACCGTGGACCGGGCCCGGCTGTGGACGATGCCGTCCGCCCCGCCGCCGCTCATCGGAGCCGTGTGCAGTACGGCCACCGCGGCCTGGTGCGCCGAGTGGGCGGACGGCCTCATCACGGTCAACGCACCGCGTGAACGGCTGCGCGAGATCGCCGACGCGTACCGCGACGCGGGCGGCCGCGGGCCCCTGCACCTTCAGGTGCACCTGAGCTGGGCGCCCGACGAGGACGAGGCCCTGTCCTTGGCGCACGATCAGTGGCGTACCAACGTGCACTCACCCCCGGCGAGTTGGGACCTGGACTCCGTGGAACTGTTCGACATCGTCAGCGAGGGCGTCACACCCGAGCACGTAGCGCGCACCGTCAACGTCTCGTCCGACCTCGGCCGGCACACCGCCTGGCTGCAGGAGTACGCAGAGCTCGGTTTCGACGTGGTGATGCTCCACCACGTGGGCCGTGAACAAGGCCTGTTCATCGACACGTTCGGGGCCGAGGTACTGCCACAGCTCGACGTCACCCGCCCGCTTCCCGCCACGGCGAAGGAGTACCGATGCGTCTGACGCGCACGTCCGACCTGTGGTGGAAGAACGCGGTGGTGTACTGCCTGGACGTCGAGACGTACCAGGACGGCAACGGCGACGGGATCGGCGACTTCGCAGGCCTCACGCAGCGTATCGACCACCTGGCGCGCCTCGGCGTGACCTGCGTGTGGCTGATGCCCTTCTATCCGACACGCGAACGCGACGACGGATACGACATCACGGACTTCTACGGTGTCGACCCCCGCCTGGGAACCCTCGGCGACTTCACTGAGTTCGTCCGCACCGCCAAGGACCGGGGCATCCGCGTGATCGCCGACCTCGTCGTCAACCACACCTCCGAGGATCACCCCTGGTTCCACGATGCCCGCTCAGGCCGGGACTCCGTCCACCGAGACTGGTACGTCTGGCGGGACGCGCCCCCCGAGGACGGCCCCAAGGGCGTGGTGTTCCCCGACGCGGAGGACAGCCTGTGGGAGTACGACCAGGGGAGTGGCCAGTACTACCTGCACCGCTTCTACAAACAGCAGCCCGACCTCAACGTCGCCAACCCCGAGGTGCGCGACGAGATAGCACGCGTCATCGGCTTCTGGACGGAGCTCGGGCTGTCCGGTTTCCGGGTCGACGCCGTGCCCTTCCTGCTGGAGACGGACGGGCAGGAGGACGCCGGGGCGCTGCCGAATCCGCACGAGTACCTCGCCGACCTGCGCGCCTTCCTCGGCCGCCGCAACGGTGAGTCGGTGCTGCTCGGCGAGGTCAATCTGCCCTACGAGGGCCTCGCCCGGTTCTTCGGCGACCCTGACTCGGACCGCGGCGACGAGCTCACCATGTGCTTCGACTTTGTCGGGATGCAGCAGATGTACCTGTCGATGGCACGCGAGGACGCGGGACCGCTGGCCGCCGCGCTGCGGGAACGCCCTGCGGCCCCGAAGGACGCCCACTGGGCGACTTTCGTGCGCAACCATGACGAGCTCACCCTCGACAAGCTGAGCGACGACGAACGCGCTGAGGTGTTCGCGTCCTTCGGCCCGGACAAGAGCATGCAACTGTACGACCGGGGGTTGCGCCGCAGGCTGCCACCCATGGTCGACGGCGACCGACGCCGCGTCGAACTCGCCTACAGCCTGCTCTTCACCCTGCCGGGTACTCCCGTGCTCTTCTACGGCGAGGAGATCGGCATGGGAGAGAACCTGACCGCCGAGGGCCGTCAGAGCGTACGCACGCCCATGCAATGGACCCCGGAGGAGGGCGCCGGCTTCTCCACCGCCGAGCCGGACACCTTCCCCAACCCGCTGACGGACGGAGCGTTCGCACCCCGGAAGGTCAACGTGTACGAGCAGAGCCGCGACCCCGGCTCGCTGCTGAGCCGGATGCGGCTGTTCGTCGAGCGCTACCGGGAGACTCCCGAGCTGGCCTGGGGTGAGTACCGCCTGGTGGAGACGGGGGAGCGCGCTGTGCTGGCACACATCGGCTGCACCACCGACGGGAAGGTCCTGGCCCTGCACAACTTCGCGGGTCGGCCGGTCACCGCAGAGCTGCGGCTGCCGGAGGCCGGTCCCGGCGGGACGCTGACAGACCTGCTCGCCGAAGGACACGCAGCTCTCACGGTGCCCGACGACGGTCTGCTCCGCGTCGAACTGCCTCCCTACGGATACCGATGGTTGCGCGTCGGTACCCCGGCGGATGACCCCGAAAGGGTCGCTTCCGACTGAGCTTGTCCTGTGCCCCCTCGGAGACCTGATCAGAACTTCAGTGGGCCGTAGTTGCTGTCCCGGAAGGAGAAGATCGTGGGCCCGGCGACCTGGGTCGGGTGCCGGCACGCGGAAGCCGCAGCATTCGCCGCCGGAGCGCAGTCGCAGCTCTCGGGGACCCTGGGGGTGTGCGTGGGGAAGGTGGGACCGGGCCGAGGAGGAATGCAGACGGGGTCGGCCATCGGCGCTGCGCGGCTCGGTAGGCAGTGCACGGAGTGTGTGCCAAGATTCCCCTCCGGAGCCGGAGGGTCGATCATGAGTTCGTACGTTGCCGCGTCGCTCGGCTTGATGGCACTGCTCGTCGCCTGGGGGGCAGCCGCCACCCTTGGTCGGGGTTGGCTGCCGCCGTGGTTGCGCAGCCGGATCGTCCGCCCGGCCCTCTTCGGTTGGGCGCAGCTCACCATGACTGCCGCGCTGGTCGCTCAGCTGGTGGGCGGCTTGCTGATCAGCACGCCAGATATCCGCTTCGTGGTGACGATGTCCGGTGCTGTTGTGATGTTGCTTGCCACGGGGTTGATCGGGCTGGCTCAGCGCCAACCCTTGAGCCGTTGATCTCTGGCCGGTGCGCCGTAGCGAGCGGGTGGGGGACGAGGTGCTGCCGGCCGAGCTGCGGGCCGCGGGCTTGCTGGACAAGGACGACGCGGCCGTTGACGGCTCGCACGTACAGCAGGGAGACACCGGGCGCCGCCGTCCGCAACTGCGACCAGATCCGGCGGTAGTGGTCGATGCGTTGCCGGTGCAGGCGCAGTCCTGCCACCTCCGCCCCGGTGAGGGCCTGGCAGTCCTCGGCCCCCGGGCTCAGCAGGGTCGCGGCGAGTTTGTGGCGGCTCTCGCGGGCGGCTCGTACGATGGCCTTCCGCGACATCCCGGGCCCGGCGTCGAGCAGGGCGAGGATGGTCCAGGCCGACACTTCGACGTCCGTTCCGGTCGGTGTATCAGTCAACGCCGGCTCCGCCCTGCTGCACGAACGTGGACGGAGCACGGGGGCCAGGGGACTCCGTGGTAGCCGAAGACGGACGCGACCAGGACCACTGGAGGGCGAACGGGCCCGGATCCGGATCCCGATCTCATCCGACGGACGATCACTTGCCCGGCTTCGGGCGGACCTTGACCTGCTTGAAGGTCACGCTCACGTGATGACCCTCCTTGATGCGGTCGGTCATGGACCGTAGCCTCAGCGATATCGCCCTCGAACGGTTCATGACGCCGATGCAAGTTGTCTTGCACACAGATGACTTGGCGTGCCGCACCTGTGCTGTATCAGGCCCGGCGGACGAGCGGAATACCGGAGGAGCGTGACAGTCCACGAGTGGTTGAGGGCTCCCCGGACTCATGATCCGGTAAGGCGCCGCACCTATCCCGATGACGTCGATTTTCGGGGGAATGGCGGCTCCACTGGACGGCTGGGAGACGGACACGGCCGACCGGGCGTTGCTGCGGTCGACTTTCGTGATGTTCAAGCCGGACGCCGTCGTCGGGCGACGTGTCGAACCCGCGCTCGCCTTCCTGGCGGGGCACGGCTTCGAGCCCCTCGGCGCCCTGACGGTGCGGGTCGACGCGCGCGTGTGGCGCCACTGGAGCAACTCGGCGCCGCCGGCGGTCATCCGGGCCGTGGACATTCTCGAGTCCGACCCGCCCTGCCTCTTCGTCGCGCTCCGCGACACTCGGGGTCCGGAACGGACGGGCACGACCGCGGCGGAACGGCTCGCCGAGCTGAAGGGTCGTCCAAGAACCGCTCGGTGTGGGGCCCAGGTGGTCCGCACCGCCGGGCCCCGACCGCCGCCGTGACGGACCGCTGAACGCACCTGGCCCTGCCCGACCACGGAAGCCCCCTGCCATCAGAGGAAGGCATCGATGCCCGACGACGACGTCGAAATGTATGGTCCGGCGAACTGGGAGGGACCGCCACGCCGCTACGGTCCCGTCGCCCGGGTCGCCGTGCTCTCCGATGTACACGCCAACATCCCCGCCCTCGACGCGGTGCTCGCCGAACCGGACGTCGCCGCGGCCGACTTAGTCGTCCTCTGCGGCGATCTGACCTGGGGGCCGCAGCCGCAGGAGACGTACGAACGGATCGTCGCGCTGGGCGGGCGCGCCCTGTGCGTACGGGGCAACGGCGACCGTTACGCCGCGCAGATCGGCACGGCCGCGCGGGTCGCCGACACCCCGCGTCAGTCATGGGTCGCCGCACAGCACTCGCCCGAGGCGGTCACCTTCCTCGACCGCCTCCCCTTCGGGGTCGTCGTCGAGGTCGACGGGCTGGGACCGGTGCACTTCTGTCACGGTTCACCGCGCAGTGACCACGAACTGGTCACACCGGGGACCCCGCCCGAGAGGTTCGCGGAGCTGTCCGGGGCCATCGACGCGCGGGTCCTGGTCACCGGACACGCGCACCTCCAGTTCGACCGCGCCGTGGCGGGCCTGCGCAGTGTGAACCCTGGCAGCGTCGGGCTCCCGTACCACACGGGTGAACCGGGCACCGCGTACTGGGCGTTGCTGGGCCCCGATGTCCGGCTCAGGACCAGCCGCTACGACGTCGCGGACGCTATCGCGCGCGCCCGCCGCGCCGCCGACCCGGACGCGGAGCGTTACGCGGACACCCTGTCGAACGCGCCCGATCCGGAACAGATCGTCGTGGAGGCGGAGACCCGGATCTTCGTGAATTGACCGCGCGCCGCCATGACCTGTCGATCGTGCACGGAACGGTGTATCGATCCTCTACGGGGACGCCGCCGACAGTCACTGCGGGACCGGGACCGGGACCTGCCCGCCTCGGCGACACGCCTGGTCATGGGCCGACAGGCAGCAGGATTCCTTCCGTGAGGTGGAGGAGTTCGGCGACGGTGGTGGGGAAGACCGTGTGGGGAGTTCCGGCGGCGGCCCAGAGCCGGGGGTAGTCGCTCAGCGCCTCGTCGACCACGGTGGGAAGCGGCCGAGGATGGCCGACGGGAGCCACGCCTCCGATCGCCTGCCCGGTGGCCCGGCGTACCTGTTCCGGGGTGGCGCGCCGGAGCTTGCCACGTCCCCACCGGGTGGCAAGAGCCGTCACGTCCACCTTGTGCCGACCGCTGGTCAGCACCAGCACCGCTTCGTCGTCCGAGATGAACACGAGGCTGTTGGCGATGGCGCCCACATCGCAGCCCAGGGCCGCGGCCGCTTCGGCGGCGGTGCGGGTCGATTCCGCGAGTTCGCGCACCTCGCTCACGATTCCGGCCGCGGCGAGGACGCGGGCCACCTCCATGGTGCGAACGGGCAGGGACGTGCCTTCTTGGGGCGCCATGTGACTCCTTCGTGCGGTGGCACCGTCTGCGTTCCGTAAACAGAACGTTCTGTTTATGGAACGATAGAGGCCTTCAGGGAGATGGAGCAACCAGCCCCCGGCGAGAAGTGGAGGCGCCATGGACCTGACCCGCGTCGGCCTGCGGTTGCGGGAGTTGCGCGAAGCGCAGGGTTTGAGCCTGTCCGAACTGGCTCGCAGGTCCAGCATCGGCAAGGGGACACTGTCCGAATTGGAGAGCGGTCGCCGCAACCCCACGCTGGAAACGCTCTACGCCGTGACGACAGCGATCAAGGTCCCGCTGAGTGCCGCGCTGCGTGATCTCCCGTCCCCCGCCCAGATCTCCGGTGACGCCGTTGACGCCGTCCTCATCGAGCGATTCGAGGCCGACGGCTCGGTCGCGGAAACCTACCGGGTTCGCATCCGTGCCGGGTCGAGGCAGGAGTCGGCCCCTCATGCGACCGGCACGTCAGAGCACATCATCGTCTTCGCCGGCACCGCACGTGTCGGTGCACTCGCCGCGCCTGCCCTGATCGGCCCCGGCATGCACGGCAGTTGGGCCGCCGACGTGACGCATCTGTATGAGGCGCCCTCGGGCGACGTCGAGGCGCTGCTGGTCGTGCGTTACCCACAATGAGAGGTCACCGGCTCGTCTCTCGTAGGACGGGCCCAGACCTACGCATGAGGGAGCTGGCATGGCCGCCATCCATCGCACCACCATGACGCCTACCAAACTGGAGCTGCTCACCGGCTGGCTTCCGAAGCAGAGCTGGTACCTGGGCCACGCGGAATCGCCGGAACTGGTCAAGGCCGGCGGGTTCCGTCTGGACGATCCGGACGGCGCGGTCGGGATCGAGTTCACGGTCGTGGCGGATGCCACCGCGCGGGAGCCGGTGGCGTACGTGGTGCCGCTGGGCTACCGCGGTGCGGCGCTGGAGGGCGTTCCCGGCGAGGCGTTGATCGGCACGTCCGAGCATGGGGTGCTCGGCACTCGGTGGATCTACGACGGCGTCCATGACCCGGTGGTGATGGCGCAGTTGCGCGCGCTCCTGCGCGGCGAGGCCGTGCCGCAGCACCAGACCAAGAGCGACACCCCCGACCCGACCGTCACGGTGCACGGAACGGGCCCTGATGACGGGCTTGACGTTCAGGTCAACCGTGTCCTGCGACCGGCGGGGGCCGCGCAGAGGTCGTCCGTATCCCTCGTCGCCGGGTGGATCTGGCCGGACGGAACGGTTGCGCGCGGAGTACTGGCGGCCGTCGCGCCGCGGGAAGAGGTCGCGCGGAGACGGTAGGCGCGCGATCTCTTCCCG
>NZ_JBHWVI010000080.1:0-34085 GCF_042737005.1 Streptomyces sp. NPDC060027 | reverse complement strand
GTTCCGGGGCGCCCCCTCTCACGCACGAGCGGTACCGTGCGGGCCGGCGGTCGCCGTCAGCCCTTGGTGGTGCACTTCGGCAGGTCGGAGGTCCGGCCCGCGCTGATGTCCTTGAGGGCGCCCATCGCGTCGTCGATGGTGTCGACCTTGACGAGCGTGAGCCCGCTGGGGGTGTCCTTGGCCGCGGCGGCGCAGTTGTCCTTGGGCGTCAGGAAGTACTGGGCGCCCTTGTCGCGCGCGCCGACGGTCTTCATCTCGATGCCGCCGATGGGGCCGACCTTGCCGTCGTCGTCGATGGTGCCGGTACCCGCCACGAACTTGCCTCCGGTGAGGTTCCCCGGAGTGAGCTTGTCCACGATGCCGAGCGAGAACATCAGACCCGCGCTCGGGCCGCCGACGTCGGCGAGCTTGATGTCGACGGTGAACGGGAACGTGTGGTCGGTCCCGGCCGAGATCCCGACGATGGCACGGTCGCCGCCGTCGTCGTCGGACTTGGCCGTGGTGATCGTCACGTCCTTGGTCCCGGTCGCCGTCCTGTTCTCCTTCTCGGCGGCGGCCTGCTCCTTGGCGGGCACGATCGTGAACACGACCTTGTCGCCGGGCTTGTGCTTGGTGACCAGCTTCGCGACGTCGTCGGGCGCCTTCACCGCCGTACCGTCGACGGCCTTGATCACGTCACCGGCGTGCAGCCGTCCTTCGGCCGGGGAGCCCTTGAGGACGGTGGAGACGATCACCCAGGACTTCACCGGGATGTCCAGCTCCTTCAGAGCGGCCACCTTGGCGCTCTCCTGGGACTGGCTGAACTCCTCGGCGTTCTCCTGCGTCGACTGCTCCTCGGTCTTGCCGTCCGGGTAGAGGGTGTCGTGCGGCACGATCTTGTTGTCGTGCGCCAGCCATCCGTACACGGCCTCGACGAGGTTCATGTTGTAGTCGGCGCTGGTGACCCGGACCGTGGTCATGTTCAGGTGCCCGGTCGTCGGATATGTCTTGCGCCCGGAGATCTGCAGCACCGGCTCACCGTCGTGGTCACCCAGCGTGTTCACCGTGGGACCCGGTGACATCTCCGAGTACGGCACTTTGATGAACACTCCCGCGCACAGGAGCGCGATCAGGATCAGAGTGGAGGCGAGCATCGTCGCGGTGCGGCGTGGCATGGAACGACAGTACGGGACGGTGCTGTAAGCGCACCGTCGGGGCCGTCCGTACGTGGTGCTGCCCGACCCCGCGCGCCCACGGGCATCGCGCGGAGACGGACCCGGGGTCTCACGCCGCGTCGGAGGGGGACTTCTCCCGGGCGTCGGACCGTTCCATGGCCTCACGGAAGCGCGTGTATCCGGCGAGCTCGACACCGTCTCCCGCGGCCTTGCGATTCCGGCCGGCCCAACTGCCCCACAGTCCGGCACCGATCGCGGCCATAAACGGAATCAGCAACCAGGCAAGCGCCGCCATGTCGACCTCCCAACCCCATGAGCGACCGCAACTGACTGATCAGCAGATTAACCATCCGCAGTGTTAACGCTCACGGCAGGGCCCCGGTTACGCAACCGGAAGAGGAGGTGCGAAACAGGCCGGTCCTCAGCGGCGGAGAATCCCGCTCGTCTCAGCAGGCGCCGACCCACTCCTGCGACCCGTCGGAGAACTTCTGGTGCTTCCAGATCGGCACTTCGTGCTTGAGATCGTCGATGAGCTTGCGGCAGGCCTCGAAGGCCTCGCCCCGGTGCGCGCACGACACGGCGACGACGACGGCCAGGTCCCCGACGACCAGGTCGCCCACCCGGTGAACGGCGGCCAGCGCCCGCACCGGATACGCGGCGACCACCTTCTCCGCGACCCGCCGCATCTCCGCCTCCGCACTGGGGTGGCACGAGTACCCCAGCTCGTCGACGTCGGCGCCTCCGTCGTGATTGCGCACGGTCCCCACGAACAACGCGGTCCCCCCGGCGGCGGCGTCCCCCACAGCCTTGAAGACCTCGTCCAGGGAGAGCGGTTCGTCGCGGATCGCGAGCAGCCGGATCGGGTCCTGCGCGGCCTGCTCACCGGGATGGTCATAGGTAGGTGCCATGGCTCCATCGTGCCGCACCCCGCCGACACCGTGGAATACGGTTTTCACCCGGCACGCACGCGTGCGGCTTTGGAGCCTCCTACAGGGCCGGCCCCGACTTCACGAGCCCGTCCGTGACGCGCACGACGCTCACCGTCACGCCCCGCCCGACACCGGCAACACCGGCCGGCGGCCCCTGGCCTCACGAGCGGGCCCTGCCAGGTCCCCAGGGCGGGCGGCCTTCGCAGCGCGGTCCGGCACCGGCCCACGGGGCGGGATCCCCCGACACGGACCGTGACCGACACCCACAAGGCTCAACCGCACAGCCCGGTCCGTACCTGTTCCGACGGACTCAGCTCGACAACCCGGCCACGCCCGGCCCACAGGGCGCGGGCCGACCCACGGCACGGCCCGGAACCGCCTCCGGGGCAAGGCCCGGAACCGAACCCACGGCACGGTACGGAGCCGTCCCCACCGCACGGTCCGGAACCGGCCCGCGGCCCCGGACCGTGCGGCCGCGCCGCGCCGTCACCCTCCCGCACGTCACACCGCACGCCCCACCGCGCCAGGCCACAGACCGCCGCGGCACGGCATCGCACGGCCGTGATCTCAGATCCGGCGACGGGCCTTCCGCGCGCGCCGGACCACCGCGGCCGCGCCCAGCAGGGCCACCGTCGCGCCCGCCGCGCCCGCCGCGGTCGCGTCCTTGCGTCCCAGCCGCCGGCCCGCCACCGTGTGCCGCCCGGCAACCTCCTCCAGCAGCTCCGCCAGGACCTCCTCGTTGGTCCACCGCGGCCGCCATCCGGCGTCGTGCAGCCGGCTCCCGCTCACCACCCAGGGGTACATCGTGTAGGCGAGGTCCCCCGCGGGCGAGGGAGTGAGCCCGATCCGGTGAAGCCGGGCGGCGGCGCCCAGCGCGACCGCGGACGGCAGTTCCATCCGCCGGATCCCGCTCAGCTCCTCCACCTCCTCCTGCTCCAGCCAGCCGTCGCAGCCGACGGCCAGCTCGCCATCCACCTTCTCGACGACCGCGTACTCCAGCGCGCTGCACAGATCCTCGACGTGGCAGAACTGCCAGGCGGGCCTCGATCCCGCCACGACCAGCAGCCGGGGAGACTCGAAGTACCTGGTCAGCGCGGTGTCGGTGCCGCCGCCGACCAGCACCCCGGGCCGTACGACGGTCACGTTCAGGCCCGGGTGCGCCCGCGGGGCACGACGCGCGAGCCGCTCGATCTCCAGGAGGTCACCGACCCCCGTCGCCTCGGCCGTAGCCCGCAGTTCGGCGTCCTCGGCGAGGGGCAGCTCGTTGTCGGGCAGCGCCCCGTAGACCATCGCCGAGGTGCACAGCACGACACGGTGGACCCCGGCCGCCGCGGCGGCGGTGAGCACGGTCTGCGTCCCCCGGACGTTGTACGCCGTCCGGGCCGCCGCGTCCGTCTCCAGATCGAGGTCGAGCGCGAGATGCACCACGACGTCCGCGCCGCGCAGCTTCTCGGCGATCGCCGGGTCGCGGACGTCCAGGATGTGCCACTGGGCGTCGGCGCACTCGCCGCGCCGCTCGTCGATCGCGACGACCTGCTTGATCTCCTCGCTGGCGGCCAGCCGCTCGGTGAGCAGCGCGCCCACACCGGCCGCGGCGCCGGTGACCGCGACGACGGGGCCGCGCGAGGCTGGGCTGGTTGAGTGGTTTCGCGCTGCGCGAACCTGCGGATCTGGGGAACTCACCGGGCGTCTCCAGCGGTTGTCTTCAGTATGGACGCGCGTGACGCGCCCGTACCAGGTGGCATCCATCCTGCCGCAGTCGACGAGTCGGCGAAGCACCGAGGCCCGATCGGGTTCAGGTGTCTACGCTGGGTGGTGTTGTGGGCAGCCGCCGTCGGAACGAACCGGCGGCCTTACCAGCCGAGGAATCCCGTGAGTGACACCCCATTCGGATTCGGCCTTCCGCCGGAGGAGCCGGATAGCGGCGACGAGGGCAAGAAGAAGGACCAGCAGGGCGGTGGTGGTCAGGGATCGTTCGGTTTCGGGCTGCCCGGAGCCGGTGGCCCCGGAGCCGACAATCCGCTCGCAGCCATGTTCGGTTCCATGAACCCCAACGACCTGGGCGCCGCGTTCCAGCAACTGGGCCAGATGCTCTCGTACGAGGGTGGTCCGGTGAATTGGGACATGGCCAAGCAGATCGCCCGGCAGACGGTCTCCCAGGGCACCTCTGACGGCACCAAGGACGCGAGCGTCGGCCCCGCCGAGCGGCTGGCGGTCGAGGAGGCCGTGCGGCTCGCCGATCTGTGGCTGGACGACGCGACCTCCCTGCCCTCCGGTGCGGGCTCCGCGCTGGCGTGGAGCCGGGCGGAGTGGGTCGAGGCGACCCTGCCCGTGTGGAAGGAGCTCGTCGACCCGGTCGCCGAGCGTGTCGGCGCGGCCATGGGCGACGTCCTGCCGGAGGAGATGCAGGCCATGGCGGGCCCGCTCATCGGCATGATGCGCTCCATGGGCGGCGCCATGTTCGGCACGCAGATCGGACAGGCCGTGGGCGTACTCGCGGGCGAGGTCGTCGGCTCGTCCGACATCGGTCTGCCGCTCGGCCCGGCCGGCAAGGCCGCGCTGCTGCCGCTGAACATCGAGTCGTTCGGCAAGGACCTGAGCGTCCCCCAGGAGGAGGTGCGGCTCTACCTCGCCCTGCGCGAGGCCGCCCACCAGCGCCTCTTCGCGCACGTGCCGTGGCTGCGCTCCCACCTGTTCGGCGCTGTCGAGGGGTACGCGCGCGGGATCAAGGTCGACACCGCGAAGCTGGAGGACGTGGTCGGCCAGTTCGACCCGCAGAACCCGGAGGAGCTGCAGCAGGCACTCCAGCAGGGCATGTTCCAGCCGGAGGACACGCCGGAGCAGAAGGCCGCGCTGGCCCGCCTGGAGACGGCCCTCGCCCTGGTCGAGGGCTGGGTGGACGCGGTCGTCCACTCGGCGGCCAAGCCGCGGCTCTCGTCGGCCGACGCGCTGCGCGAGACACTGCGCCGCCGCCGCGCCACGGGCGGTCCCGCCGAGCAGACGTTCGCCACGCTGATCGGCCTGCAGCTGCGCCCGCGCCGGCTGCGGGACGCCTCGCGCCTGTGGGCCTCCCTCACCGACGCACGCGGCGTGGACGGCCGGGACGGCCTGTGGGCCCACCCGGACATGCTGCCGACCGCGTCCGACCTCGACGACCCGGACGGCTTCGTCCACCGCGAGCACCTGGACTTCTCCGAGCTCGACAAGATGCTCGGCGAGGCCGCGAGCGGCGCCGCCACCGAAAAGCCGAACCTGAAGAAGGACGACGACTCCGAGGACACCGACAAGGGCGACGGCACCGAGTGAGCCTGTACGACGACGCGGTCCTCGTGCTGAAGAGCCACGAGGACCAGGACGAGCTGCGCCAGGTCTATCTCGACCACCTGTCCGAGCATCCGGACGGCATGTGGAAGTCGTGCCACGCCGGGCATGTCACGGCGAGCGCTCTGGTGATCGACCCGATGCGGGGCCGCGTTCTGCTGACGCTGCACCGCAAGCTCCAGATGTGGCTCCAGATGGGCGGGCACTGCGAGCCGGGCGACTCGACCCTGGCCGACGCGGCCCTGCGCGAGGCGACCGAGGAATCGGGCATCCAGGGTCTGACCCTGGCTCCGGGCGGCCCCGTGACCCTGGACCGGCACGCCATCCCGGCGCCCTGCCACTGGCATCTGGACGTCCAGTACGCCGCCCTCGCCCCGGCAGACGCCGTCGAGGCCATCAGCGACGAGTCCCTCGACCTGCGCTGGTTCGCGTACGACGAGGTCGCCGAGGTGGCCGACGATTCGGTCGTACGTCTCCTGGAAGGTGCCCGCGCCCGGCTGTGACCGCCGCGCGGGCGACCGACGTGTAAGGGGCGACCGCCATGGCGGTCGCCCCTTACGTCTGCTCGCGGACCGTCGTATTCCGAACGGCCGATGCGGTCAGCTCCAGGCGTTGCCCTGGTTCTGCGCGTGGGCGCCGTGCTGGCCCATGCCGTACTGGGCGCGCACCCCCTGGCCGACCACCGCGTTCTGCGGCGGCAGGAGTTCGCTGGGCTGGATGAGCGCGTAGCCGTTGCCCATGAAGCTGAGCTCCCAGCCCTCACCGGTGTTGCCGCGGCGCCGCCACACCCCGGAGGAGTGGGTCTGGGCCTGCATCTGCACGCGCAGGCCGGTGGACCACGCGACGATCGCGTCGGCGTCGCAGTTGACGTACTTGTCCGGTGTGACCTGCATCATCAGCGGCATCCCGGAGGTCATCAGCGCGACCTTGCCGCGTCCCGTGATGTTGAGCTGGTACTTGCCGGAGCCGGAGATGCCGTACTGACTGTCTACGGCGATGACGTCGTGGTGCAGACCGGAGTCCATCGCCAGCACATAACTGCTGTCGACGGTGAGGCCGTCCTGATCCACGTCGACCACGTGCACGTGCTGGCCGAGGTTGGCGAGGTAGACCGTGCCCTGCCCGTGGCAGCGCATCAGGTCGAGGCCCTCGCCGGTGTGCGCCCGCGAGCGGCGCTGGCCGTTGTTCTGGAACTCGGCGTCGAACTCGACGAGACCCTGGTACGCGACCATGGTGCCCTTGCGGGCGAGGATGTCGTCGTGACCCTCCAGGACGACGCGCAGCATCTGCGAGTTCTGCAGGCTGTAGCGGTCCTGGGTCTGCTGCTCGTTGTAGCCGAAAAGCGGGCTCTGCATGGTGTCCTGCTCCCCCTCAGCCCCGGACTCGGAGGCGGTCGGTGCTGTCCTCGCTGGGCTGGACGACGACGATGCCCTGCCCGGAGAACGCCATCTGGTACGCCTCGCCGCTGCCGCGTCCGATCAGCGACTGCGCCTTGAAGCTGCGCTTGCCCTTCACCTTGAGGTTCGGGGACCAGGCGACGAGCGCGTCCGGGTCGACGTACGTCTCGTCCTCACCGCCGCCGCAGTCGACGACGATCGGCTTGCCCCGGGACGTCAGCGCGACCCAGCCCTGACCGGAGATCTTGGTGTTCCACAGACCCTGTCCGGCGAACTTGGCGAGCCCCTTCACCCGCTCGACGCCCCAGGTGAGGTGAGCGTCGAAGGCGAGCAGATTCGTCGCGTTGACGGAGATCGCGTCCCCGTTGAGGTTGATGACGACGACGTTCGCCCCGTAGTCGGCGAGGTAGAGCAGGCCGTCGCCGGAGCACTTCATGAGGGGCGCGCCCTCGCCGGTCATCCAGTCGCGTGCGATCTGGCGGACGGCGGGCGGGTTGGGCTCGTACTGGACGAACCCTTCGTAGGCCACCATCGACCCCACGCGCGCGAGAAGGTCGTTCCCGGTCTGCATGGCGACCTTCAGCATGTGATTGCCGTGGTTCTCCATGCGGGTGGTGACGGGTGTCGGGGCAAAGCCCGCGAATGGCTGGTTCATGACGGGCTCCCTCAGACCTCGTACGGCTGGACGACGACGAAATTGCCCGGCGCGGCACGGAACTGGAGGTTCACGCTCTCGCCGGTGTCGCCGGGGTAGGCGTTCCGGCGCATCCTCACCTGGCTGGAGACGATCACCTGCGCGGCGGCGGACCAGGCGACGACGGCGTTGCAGTCGGCGAACGTCGTGGGTGTCACCGGAAGCACCACAGGAGCGCCGTTCGTCTTGACGACGATGGTGCCGGTCCCCTGGAACTGCATCGTGAACAGCGCGCCCCCGGGGATGCCGTGCCCCTCGATACGGCGGACCTCGTACTGGAGGGACTCGTCGAAGGCGAGGACGTTCTCCGCGGAGACACAGATCGCGTCCCCCTGGAGTTCGATCGGGTGCACATGGGTGGCGTTCTCGGCGAAGAACACCTGGCCCTGACCGGTACAGCGCATCAGCTGCATCTCCTGGCCGGTCGCGTTGCCCACGATCCGGCCGGAGAACCCGGCGCCCTTGTAGCTGAAGTCGACCTTGCCCTGGTACAGCACCATGCTGCCCTGCCGGGCCAGTACGGGCTGACCGCCGATGCCGAGATCGACGCGGATGAGCTTCTTGTTCTGCGGAGTCCACCGCTGACCGGTGGGCGTCTCCTTGAAGGCACCCAGCGCGGCGGCCACACCGGCCCCGCCCTGCGGCGCACCCTGGGGCGCGCCGTACGGGGAGGGGGCACCGGACTGACCCGGGTACGGCCCGGGTGCCTGGCCCGGGACCTGCCCGAACTGCGGCTGCTGACCGTAGCCGGGGGGCGCCGTCGGAGGCTGCTGCCCGTACCCGGGAGGTGCCGTCGGCGCCTGCTGCCCGTAACCGGGCGGCATCGGAGCCGCCTGGCCGGGCGGCTGCTGGCCGTAGCCGGGCGGCGGACCGGGCGGACCGGGCGGACCGGGCGGCTGCGCGTACGGCGCGGGGCCCGGCGGCGGGACGGTGCCGCCCGGCGGGGTGTGCAGCGGCCCCACGATGGTGGGGGCGGCGTGCACGGGGGGCGCTGGCGCGTGAGCGGGCGAAGTGGCACCGGGCGGCGGCGCGAAGCCCTGGGCGGCGGGGGCCGGGGCGGGTGCCGCCGGAGCGCCGAACGTGGGCGGCGCGCCGGCCTGGGCCGGCGGCGCGAAGGACGGCGCCGCGCCGGACTGCGGCTGCGGAGCGGCGGGCTCCTCCTCGGCGACCTCGCCGCCGAAGTTCTTCAGCAGCGCGTCGAGACCGCCGTCGAAGCCCTGCCCCACGGCGGCGAACCGCCAGACGTCCTTGAGGTAGAAGTCGCCCAGCATCACGGCACGTTCGGTGGAGAACTCCGCGCCGCTGAAGGCGTACCGGGCCACCTCCTCGCCGCCCGCGACGACACGGAGATATCCGGGGGCGATCTGCGACATCTGTCCGGCACCGTCGAGCGTCGCCGTGAAGGACAGCTTCTGGATCTGCGCCGGAATCCGGTCGAGGCTGACCCGGAAGGACTCCGAGTCACCCGACTGCGCGCCGAGCAGCTGAATGGACTCCTCGGGGGACTTCGGCTGGTTGAAGAAGATGAAGTAGCGGTCGTCCGACAGCCGTTCGTCGGCGTCCAGACCGAAGCAACTGATGTCGAAGGTCAGCCCGGGGCCGGTGATCTGCACACCTACGTACAGATCGGTGCCCGCGGTGAGGTCACTGATCTTGGCCTTGTGGCCGCGTTGGAATTCCCTGGCCATGCGTAACGACCGTCCCCCATCCCGATGCGAGTGCGTCGCGTCAGGCTAACGGCAAAGTCCGGAAGTGGACGAAGCCGGTACAGACCCGGTACACAATCGCGCCCGCGGCGGGGCGGACCCGCCCCTACTCGTCGCGCACGGCCGGGAGGTGGGGCAGGCGCTCGGCGGCGACGACGCCTTCGAGATATCCGCGAGCCCGTTCGGTACGCGGATAGGCCTCCAGGAGCCGCCAGAAACGCGGCCCGTGCCCGGGTACGAGCAGATGGGCGAGCTCGTGGAGGAGAACGTAGTCGACGACGTACTCGGGCATGCCCTGCAGCCGGTGCGACAGACGGATGCTGCCCTCGGAGGGGGTGCACGAGCCCCAGCGGGTGTTCTGGTTGGTGACCCAGCGCACCGACGAGGGCCGCGCGCGGCCCTCGAAGTAATGGGCCGACAGCCGCTCGGCGCGCTCGGCCAGCTCGGTGTCACCGAGCACCCGTTTGCTTTCCTGGGCGGCCAGTTTGTCGAGCATGACGGTCACCCAGCGCTGCTCCTCCGCCTCGGACATGCGGGCGGGGATGAGCACGACGGTGCGATCGCCCTCGCGGTACGCGGAGACCGTTCTGCGCCGTCGGGCGCTCCTGCGGACCTCGATCGCGCTCGCCCCCGAACCGCTCGGCGGCGGGCTCGTCGTGCTGCGCTTGGATTTTGCGGCGCTGTGCAGTGGATCGGCGGGCACGCCCCGACGTTACCCGCTGCACATGGGGGAAGTCCCGCCCCCGGGACGGTTCGATGCCGATCCGCACTCCGCGCGTTTGATTTGTACGACGAACGGTGCCGCCTGTGGACAACTTTCGGCGGGGCTCGACGCGGACGGGCATGCTGGCGATCGGTCCGCCGTGCGGCAGTCGCACCGCGGACAGACGGGGACGTTCTACGACCTACGGGGGTAAGTCATGCATCCGATCGTGAAGCCCGCGCTGCGGCGCGGCTGGCGGGACCTCAACACCGTGCAGTTCGGAATGGCACCGGCGCACGCGATGGTGCTGGGCCCGATGGACACGGCGACAGGCAGCTTCCTCGAGCTGCTCGACGGGACACGCGGAATGCCGCTGCTGCGCGAACAGGGCCGCGAGATGGGCCTGCCGGACGGCCATGTCGACGGGCTGGTGGACCGGCTGGCCCGGTCGGGTCTGCTGGACGACGCGACCGGAGGCGGCCCGGCCGCGGACGCGTTGCGTGAGAAGACGGAAGTCATGGACCGGCTGCGATCCGACCTCGCCTCCCTCTCCCTCGTCGCCCGCCGGCCGGGCGGGGCCGTCGAGCGTCTGGCCGCCCGCCGCTGTCTGCGCGTGCAGGTGCGGGGCGCCGGCCGGGTGGGGGTCGTCCTGGCAGCGCTGCTCGCGGGCGCCGGTGTGGGCGAGGTCGAGGTGCGTGACCTCGGCCGCGTCGAACCGTGGGACGTGGCGCCGGGCGGCCTTCCCGTCGAGTCCATCGGTGAGCGCAGGGAGGATGCCGCGCGGCGGGCGGTGCGCCGAGCGGCCCCGGACCGTCCGCCCCGGGCCTCCTCCAAAGAGAGGCAGGAGAGGGAGGGCGAGGAGACCCGCGGGCTGTCCCTGGTGGTCATCACTCCCCGGGACGGCCTCGGCGTCCACGCGCCGGACCCGGTGTCGGCCGAGAGCCTGATCGCCTCGGGGACGCCCCACCTCTACGCGGGTGTGGTCGAGGCGACCGGGATCGTGGGGCCCTTGGTCCTGCCGGGCGACACCGGCTGCGCCGGCTGTCTGGACCAGCAGCGCACCGACCGGGATCCGACCTGGCCGCGTCTGGTCGCGCAGTGGCGCTCGGGGCAGCAGCGCCGGGTGGCCGCATGCGATCTCGCCCTGGCCTCGGCGGTCGCCGCACTCGCCGCGAGCCACGCGCTCGCCTTCCTGGACGGAGATCAGCCCTCCAGCGCGGGAGCCCGCTGGGAGGCCTCGCTCCCCGGATGCGACTGGCACGCGAAGCCGGTTCGGGCCCATCCCGGCTGTCCCTGCGGGACCGCGGAGAAAACAAAAGGGGAGCGGACCCCCGAGGACGGCGAAGGGCACGAGACAATGGCGGGGCAACAGCCGCACGCGACACGGCTTGCTGGGACCTGGAGGGCGCATGTCTGATCTTCCCCGGAAGGCAGTCACCCGTACTGCCAAACTGGCCGCGCTACCGCTCGGCTTCGCCGGGCGGGCGACCTGGGGACTCGGGAAGCGGATCGGCGGAAAGTCGGCCGAGATCGTGGGCCGCGAGCTTCAGCAGCGGACCGCCGAGCAGCTCTTCAAGGTGCTCGGGGAGCTGAAGGGCGGTGCGATGAAGTTCGGGCAGGCGATGTCCGTCTTCGAGTCGGCGCTGCCGGAGGAGGTCGCGGGCCCCTATCGGGCGGCGCTGACGAAGCTCCAGGAGGCCGCGCCCCCCATGCCGACCCGCACGGTCCACTCCGTGCTGGAGGAGAGGCTCGGCGCGGACTGGACCGAGCTGTTCACGGAGTTCGAGGACAAGCCGTCCGCGGCGGCCTCGATCGGCCAGGTGCACCGGGCGGTGTGGCACGACGGGCGGGAAGTCGCCGTCAAGGTGCAGTATCCGGGGGCGGGCGAGGCACTCCTCTCCGATCTGACCCAACTCGGCCGGTTCGCCCGGCTCCTCGGTCCCCTGATCCCCGGAATGGACATCAAGCCGCTCATCACGGAGCTGCGCGACCGGGTCTCCGAGGAGCTCGACTACGGCCTGGAGGCGCAGGCCCAGGCGGCGCACGCCGAGGAGTTCGCGGACGACCCGGACGTCATGGTGCCGGCGGTGGTCCATCAGTGCGAGCAGGTCCTGGTGACCGAGTGGATCGACGGGATACCGCTGTCGGAGGTGATCACCGACGGCACGCAGGAGCAGCGGAACCGCGCCGGCCAGTTGCTGGCCCGCTTCCTCTTCTCGGGCCCCGCCCGCACCGGCCTGCTGCACGCGGATCCGCACCCGGGCAACTTCCGTCTTCTGCCGGACGAGAAGAGCGGCTGGCGCCTGGGCGTCCTGGACTTCGGCACGGTGGACCGGCTTCCCGGCGGTCTGCCCCAGCCGATCGGCGATTCCCTCCGCATGACCTTGGAGGGTGACGCCGAGTCGGTCTACGAACTGCTCCGCGAGGAAGGCTTCGTCAAGGAGTCGATAGAGCTCGAACCCGACGCGGTCCTGGACTACCTGCTGCCGATCATCGAACCGGCCCAGGCCGACGAGTTCACCTTCACCCGGGGCTGGATGCGCAGCCAGGCGGCCCGCGTCGCCGACCCCCGCTCTCCCGCCCACCAGTTGGGCCGGCAGCTGAATCTGCCGCCGTCGTACCTCCTCATACACCGTGTGACCCTCAGCACCATCGGTGTGCTGTGCCAGCTCGGCGCGACGGTCCGCCTGCGCGACGAACTGGAGGGTTGGCTGCCGGGGTTCGTGCCGGAGGAGGAGTTGGAGGACGAGGAGCTGGACGAAGAGGTGGCGGCCGCCGAGGCGTGAGACACGCCTCGGACGCGGCCCACGGGCGGGCAGTTGTCGTACCGGATCGCCGGCGGGCCCCCTCCCTCGGGGCGGGGTCTACCACCAGGCCGAGTCGAGACGGCCCTCGATCGCTCTGAGGTTGCTGCGGGCGCAGTTGTCGCAGAAGTAGCGGCGGGTGCCGTTCTCGACGGAGCAGGTCCAGGTCGGCAGGGGGCCTTCGGCCGGGGTTCCGCAGCGGGCGCACACGATCTTCTGGGCTTCGCTCGCGTCGGACCGCGGTGGGGAACCGGTGCTGTCACTGTCTTCGGGAAGACTCGTCACTCGGGCGACGATATCGCCGCGATCGGCGGTTCGCCCGGCACAACGCACCGCGGGGGCCGGTCCGAACGGACCGACCCCCGCGGGATTCAACGCCTGCGACTGCTACGGCTGCTGAGACGACGTGCGTCGACTACTGCATGACCGCCATGGCCAGCGCGCGCCGGGCTCGCATCGAAGCGCGCTCGGCCCTGCGCTGCATGCGGCGAGCGGTCGCCAGGCGCACGGCCTGGCGTTCCTGCTCGGCCTCGTGCAGTCGCTCGTGCATATGCGCACGAGCCAAGGCTTCTGGGATGAGTTGCATCTCTCGGGTCCTGTTCTGACGCGAGTCGTTCGCGCCGGTGGAAGTGAAGTCTGGGGTCGCGGAACCTGCGGGCTCGCTCGTGGACGGCTTCATCGGGGCCTGCTTCTTGGGGTCGTGCGTCAGGGGACGGTCGATCGTTCCTCGGATGGTCATGCCGCAACCGGGTTCTTGCGCGGGCGGCCACGCGGCCGCTTGCGGGCCACGACAACACCCTGGACGAAGAGCTCGCCACCCCAGACGCCCCAGGGCTCACGCCGCTCCTTGGCGCCGGCGAGGCAGGCCTCCATCAGCGGGCAGGTACGGCAGAGGGACTTGGCGTACTCGACGTCTGCCGGCGACTCGGCGAAGAAGACCTCCGGGTCGTAGGAACGGCAGGGGACGGGCACGCCGAGGTTCTCGATGGCGTCGTCGAGCGCGGTGAGCGCAGTGAGCGGGATCAAGGTGGAGTCCTCCGTGAGGCCGGGCGGGGAGATCGTTTCGGAAGGCGGTACGGACGGGGCGTGCGCTTCGAGTTGCACGGTTCGTCTTCCTCGTCTGGTCGTGCCGGCCGGGTTGGCCGGTTGGCGGCTGGTACCGGGTTCTTTTCTTGTCCCGAGGCCCCTTCGCTCCGCTGTCCCCGGTCGGGGACAAACAGAAGGGCCGCGGATCCCGGGTGGGGTTCCGCGGCCCTGAAGGCGCCGGCCTGATCGAGAATCAGGCTGGATCACTCCAGGGTTCAGGCCCACGGAAGGCCCACATCGTGTGCTGCTGCTTCGTCTGCTTCAGGGATCCGGCACCGGCTGCCGCAAAGGCATAGGCATGCGCCTCTGCCACTACTGCCGCTTCCAGTGCCTGGGTCGGTCGCTCATTGCGCTCACGGATGGGAAGACCCGCGAGAGACACGGAGGACGCCGGGCGGACGGCAGGAATGCCGGACAGACCGGTGCCCAGGTTCGAGACGCCGAGCATGCACGTGGAGACGACGACCGAGCGATCGGTCATTTTCACGGTGTTGATGAAGCTGGTGTTGATGCTGATCACTGGAATCGCCTCCTCTCGGCGTCTTGGGGGACCGGTGCGAGCCGGTCCGACGGTTATTAAGTACAGCACGGAACCAGGGCCTTGGAGAAGGCCGCTGCTGCCGTGGTTAAGAACCTATGGGGATTGCTGGGGCATGCGCAAACTATTTTTTCGACGAGTTTGAATCAATCGCCCTCGCCGTCTCCCTCGACCTCACCACCTGCGCAGATGGCCAGAACATCGGCTCCGAAGCGGTTGAGTTTGCGCACGCCGACCCCGGGGATCCGCGCGAGCTCGCCCTCGTCGTCCGGCGTGGTCTCCGCGATCGCCATCAGCGTCTTGTCGGTGAAGACGCAGAACGCGGGCTGCCCACTGCGCTGCGCCTGCACCGCGCGCCACTCGCGCAACCGCTCGTAGAGACCCTCGTCCATGTCGGAGGGGCAGCCCTCGCAGCGCATCAGCTTCATCTCACCGGCGTCGGTCAGCGTTCGGCCGCAGACCCGGCAGCGCGCCGGGGTCCGGCCGGTGCGCCGGACGGCGGTGACGCCGCTGCTTCCGGCGCCGCGCACGATGCCTCCCGAGGCGCCGCCACCGCCGCGGCCCGCCGTGGCGACGGAGCCGGGACGCAGACCGTCCAGGAACCGGCTGGGGCGTCGGCCCGCGCGTCCACCGGGCGAACGGGACAGGGCCCAGGAGACGAAGAGGTGCTCTCTGGCACGGGTGACACCGACGTAGAGGAGGCGGCGTTCCTCCTCGATCTGCTCGTCGGTCTTTGCGTAGGTGATCGGCATCATGCCCTCGGCCACACCGACCAGGAAGACGACGTCCCACTCCAGGCCCTTGGCGGAGTGCAGGGAGGCGAGGGTGACGCCCTGCACCGTCGGCGCGTGCTGGGCACTCGCGCGTTCGTCGAGCTCGGCCACCAGGTCGCCGAGCGTCGCGCCGGGCTTGGCGGTCGCAAAGTCCTGCGCGAGGTTCACCAGGGCGGCCAGCGACTCCCAGCGCTCTCTGACCGCGCCGGAGCCGGCCGGGGGCTTGCTGGTCCAGCCTTCGCCCGAGAGCACCGCTCGGACCTGCGAGGGCAGGTCGACGACATCGTCGAGCAGCGAGTCGTTGCCTCCGAAGCGGGCCGCGGCACGCAGGGCCGCGCCCGCCTTGCGCACCTCGGGGCGGTCGAAGAACCGCTCGGCGCCGCGGAGCTGGTAGGGCACACCCGCGTCGGCGAGGGCCTGCTCGTAGATCTCGGACTGGGAGTTCGTGCGGAACAGGATCGCGATCTCACCGGCGGGGACGCCCGAGGCGACGAGGTCGCGGATGCGGCGGGCGGCGCCCTCGGCCTCGGCGGGTTCGTCCGTGTGCTCGGCGTAGACGGGCTCGGCGCCCGCGGGACGCTGGGAGATCAGTTCCAGGCGGTGGTCGGCGGCGCGTCCGCGGGCCTGGGAGAGCAGGCCGTTGGCGAGGTGGACGACCTGGGGCGAGGAGCGGTAGTCGCGGACGAGCTTGACGACGGTGGCTCCGGGATGGCGGGTGCGGAAGTCGAGAAGGTGGTCCGGAGTTGCACCGGTGAACGAGTAGATCGTCTGGCTGGCGTCACCGACCACGCAGAGGCTGTCCCGCTCGCCGAGCCACAGCTCCAGGAGCCGCTGCTGGAGCGGGCTGACGTCCTGGTACTCGTCGACCACGAAGTGCTGGTACTGGGAGCGGACCTGCTCGGCGATGTCGTGGCGGTCCTGCAGGACGGCCACCGTCAGCAGCAGGACGTCCTCGAAGTCGATGACCCCGCGGTCGCGCTTGAGGTCCTCGTAGGCCGAGTAGATCTGGGCGATCTCGGCCGGGTCCCGGGGGGCTTCGCGGCCGGCCCGGGCGGCGGCCGCGAAGTAGTCGGCGGGGATCGTCTGGGTGACCTTGGACCACTCGATCTCGCCGGTGACGTCCCGCAGCTCCCCTCGGTCGAGGCGGATGCGGCAGGCGGCCGCCGCGTCCGCGACGAGCTGGATCTTGCGGTCCACGAGCCGGGGCAGACTGCCACCGACGGCTTTCGGCCAGAAGTACTGGAGCTGGCGCAGCGCGGCGGAGTGGAAGGTGCGGGCCTGGACTCCTCCGGCGCCGAGCTGGCGCAGGCGTCCGCGCATCTCGCCCGCGGCCCGGTTGGTGAAGGTGACCGCGAGCACGCTGGAGGGCTGGAGGATCCCCGCCCGCACCCCATAGGCGATGCGGTGGGTGATCGCGCGCGTCTTGCCCGTACCCGCGCCGGCCAGCACACACACCGGACCGTGCAGGGCGGTGGCGACCTCGCGCTGCTCGGGGTCGAGCCCGTCGAGCACCGCGTCGGCCGTGTCCGGAACCTGCGGGAAGAGGGTGGAGTGCGTTGCTGCTGTCACCCCGCCATGCTGCCAGGTCGGCGGAGGCGGATGAGCCGGTTGTCCACAGGGAGGCGCCTGCAGTCGTATCAATGCGGCAAGCGTCACGTCTCGGCGCGGCGAGCGTCACGCCTCCGTGCGACAGGCGTCACGTCCTCCCGCGTGCGACGGGGGTCGCATCTCGGCCATCCCCCGGGGTCGCGCCGACCCCCTGCGGCGGCCGCCGCACCTGCGGTGCGGCGCGGTGCGGCGAGCGTCACGTCCCGGCGGGCGCGTCCGATACCCCCCACGGGAATGGCGACCGGGTGACCTGCGTTCCACTGGCAGCGACCACGCACCCGAAGCCGTGAAGGAGCGCATTAGACATGCAGGGCACTGTGACGATGTACAGCACCACGTGGTGCGGTTACTGCCGTCGGCTGAAGAGCCAGATGGACCGCGAGGGCATCACGTACAACGAGATCAACATCGAGCAGGACCCGCAGTCCGCGGCGTTCGTCGAGAAGGCGAACGGCGGGAACCAGACAGTTCCCACCGTTCTCTTCCCGGACGGTTCGACGCTCACGAACCCTTCGCTCGCGCAGGTCAAGCAGAAGATCGGCGTCTGACCGACGTCAGGCGATGTGCCCCCGCGTCGGCAGGGGCTTGCCGTACCAGAGTTCGATCAGGCGGGCCGCGATCGAGATTCCGTAGGGAGGCAGGACCTCCCCGGACTCGAATGCGGCCCGCAGGTCGTCCCGGGAGAACCAGCGGGCTTCCTCGATCTCCTCGCCGTCGACGTCGATCTCCGACGAGGTGGCGCGGGCTCTGAAACCCAGCATGAGGCTGGAGGGGAACGGCCAGGGCTGGCTGGCGACATAGTCGACCTCGCCGACCGTGACGCCCGCCTCCTCGAAGACCTCTCGGCGCACGGACTGCTCGATCGACTCGCCGGGCTCGACGAAGCCCGCGAGCGTCGAGAAGCGGCCCTCGGGCCAGTGCACCTGACGGCCGAGCAGGATGCGGTCCTCGTCGTCGGTGACGGCCATGATCACGGCGGGGTCGGTGCGAGGGTAGTGCTCGGCACCGCAGGCGGGGCAGCGACGGATGTGACCGGCTGCCGCGATGACCGTGCGCTCACCGCAGCGGGAGCAGAAGCGGTGCAGTCGCTGCCAGTTCTCCAGCGCGACCGCGTGCACCATCAGACCGGCGTCGCGCGGGGACAGCAGGAGACCGGCCTCACGCAGGCCCGCCGGGCGGGCGGACTGGTCGATGCGGCCGGGGAGCGTGTCCTTCTGGAGCGCGAAATAGCTCACCCCGTCGTCGTCCGTGCCCAGGAAATAGCGGTGCGCCTCGGTGAGCGGGGCCTCGAACGAGGGCGTCATCAGCAGTTCGGTGGTGCCGTCGGCCGTCTCGTCGATGAGCACCTGACCGCCGGAGACCACGAAGGCGCGGGTCGTGGGGTGGCTCCACGCCGCCGCGAGCCAGGCCTCGTCGAGCCGGTGGTGGGCGGCCCGGTCGATGCCGCTCGGCGCGGTGAGCGAGATGGGACGGTCGGCGCTGTGGTCGGTCCAGGTGGTCACGGGTGCTTCCAACTCCCCCGGTGGAACGGTTATTTCGGCGGGCGGTTCGGCAGTGCGGGCGTGCGGTGCGCTCTTGAGGGTGTCGATCGGCTTGTTCAGTGTGTCTCGCGCCAGTTCTCGGCCAGGTCGCCCCACAGGTAGGCGGTCGTTTCGACGCCCTTCATGAGGAGATCGAGTTCGACCTTCTCGTTGGGTGCGTGCCAGCCGTCGGAGGGAACGGAGATGCCCAGGAAGAGCACCGGGGCGCCGAGGACCTCCTGGAGGTCGGCCGCCGGTCCCGAGCCGCCTTCGCGGGTGAAGCGGATCGGCTGCTCGAAGGCGCGGCCCATGGCGCGTACGACGGACTGCAGGGCGGGGTGGTCCAGTGGCGTCAGGCACGGGCGCGTGGCCGCGCCGAACGTGATCTCGTGCCGGATGCCGTCGGGTACCTGCTCGGCCGCCCAGGCGCGTACGGCCTTCTCGATGTGGTCCGGGTCCTGTCCGGCGACCAGCCGGAAGGAGAGCTTCACCAGGGCCGAGGACGGGATGATCGTCTTGCTGCCGGGGCCCTGGTAGCCGCCGCCGATGCCGTTGACCTCGGCGGTCGGGCGGGCCCAGACGCGCTCGAGGGTGGTGTGCCCGGCCTCTCCGTGGGTGGCGGTCGACCTGGCCGTGCGCAGCCACCGCTCCTCGTCGAAGGGCAGCTCGGCGAAGAGTTCGCGCTCGCGGTCGGTGAGTTCGGTGATGCCTTCGTAGAAGCCGGGGACGGCCACGCGCGCGTGCTCGTCGTGCAGGGCGGCGACCAGACGGGCGGCCGCGGTGGCCGGGTTGGGCACTGCGCCGCCGAACGATCCGGAGTGGATGTCCTGGTCGGGCCCGTGGAGCTCGATCTCGCATTCGGCGAGGCCGCGCATGCCGGTGCAGACCGTGGGGGTGTCCTCGGACCACATGCCGGTGTCGGAGACGATCACGGCGTCGGCCGCGAGCCGCTCCGCGTGCTGTTCGACGAGGTCGCGGAAGTGCGGGGAGCCCGACTCCTCCTCGCCCTCGATCAGCAGCTTGAGGTGCACGGCCGGGGTGGTGCGCCCGGTGGCGGCGAGGTGGGCCCGGACGCCGAGTGTGTGAAAGAACACCTGGCCCTTGTCGTCGGCGGCCCCGCGCGCGTGGAGGCGATTGCCGCGGATCACCGGCTCGAAGGGCTCGGTGTCCCAGCCGTCCTCGCGGGCGGCCGGCTGCACGTCGTGGTGCCCGTAGACGAGGACCGTGGGCGCGTCGGGGTCCTCGGAGGGCCACTCGGCGAAGACGGCCGGGGCGCCCGCGGTCGGCCAGACCTCGCTGGTCGGGAAGCCGGTCGCCCGGAGTTCGGCGGCGAGCCAGTCGGCGCTGCGTGCCACGTCCGCCGCGTGGTCGGGCTGAGCGGAGACCGAGGGGATGCGCAGCCACTCGGCGAGGTCGTCGAGGAAGGCGGCCCGGTGGGTCTCGATGTATGCGCGGACGGTGCTGACGGCGTTGTCAACGGGCTTGCTCATGTTCATGAGCCTATCCGCCCACAGAGGCGCGTTCGTCCGGCGGTTCGCCGGGAGCCCCGTCCCGCGGGCCTGCCGGGTCCTCCGTGAGCAGCCGCTCCAGTGCGGCGCGGTCCGGGAGCCCGTCCGGTCGTACGACCTCGCCGCCGCGGACGTACAGGAACGCGGCCGTGACGGATTCCAGGGGCACGCCCTGCTGCTCGGCCCAGGCCAGTCGGTACAGCGCGAGCTGCAGAGGGTCGGCGGTGCGCGTGTGGCTGGTCTTCCAGTCGACGATCTCGTACGTCGTACCGTCGCCGTCGTCCTTCCTGTAGACGGCGTCGATCCGGCCGCGGACGACCCTGCCGGCGATCGCGAGCTGGAAGGGTGCCTCGACGCGGTACGGAGTGCGGTGCGCGTAGGGAGAGCCTTCGAAGGCGTCCTTCAGTGCCTCCAGGTCCCGCTCGTCGGCGATCTCCGCCTCGCCGCCCGGCAGCTCCTCGGGCTCGATCATCGGCAGCCGCAGCTCTTCGAAGCGGGACTCCACCCAGGCGTGGAAGCGCGTGCCCCGGCGCGCGGCGGGCTGCGGGGGCCGCGGCATGGGGCGGGCGAGCTCCTGTGCGAAGCCGTCCGGGTCGTCGGCCAGGCGCAGCAGCTGGGAGGCGGTGAGCGACGCGGGCAGGGGTACGTCGGTGACGCTCGCGCGGGCGCGCAGGAGCTCTCCGGTCAGCGCGTCCAGGTCACGGTCCCAGGAGGCGAGGGTGCGTGCCTCTTCGGGCGTGAGGCGACCGCTCCCGGTCTCCCGGGGGTGCGGGCGGCCGGCCGGGCCCTGGGCCTGGTGCGGGACCGTCGGGCGTCCGCTCAGGTGATCGACCGGGCGGTCCCCCGGTCGATCCGTCGTCCAGGAGTTCCAGTCGGAGTCGGGGTCGTCGCCCCCGGAGAGGGCGGTCTCCGCGAAGTCGCCCTCCGGGAACGCGTCCTCGGGAAAGTCACCTTCGGAGAAGTCGTCTTCGGGGAGATCGTCCTCGGGGAGGTCGTCCTCGTCGTAGGGCGGGACGTCGTCCTCCGGAGGAGGCGGCCACTCCGGGTCGTCGTACGCGGCGGGGTCGTGGACGGCGGGCCGGCGGCTGCCCGCCCCCGGGTGGACCTCGTCGTGGGAGGCGACCCGCTCCAGGTGGGCGAGTACGGTCTCCGCCGCCGCGCGGCGCCGGGCGAGGGCCGTGTCGTCGAGCGGGAGCGGCCAGGCGTGGTCGGCGGCCGCCTCGTGCAGGGCCGGATTCTCCTCGTCCTCCGCCGGTTCGTCCGCCCAGACCTCGATCTCGCCGTGCCCGGCCGAGCAGTGGTCGTACAGGGCGTGCAGGAAGGCCGAGGGGCCGCGCGGCCGCTTCTGGGAGGGGCCCCACCAGTGGCCGGAGCCGAGCAGGAGCGAGCGGGGGCGGGTGAACGTGACGTAGCCGAGGCGCAGTTCCTCGGTGTGCTGGTGCTCCTTCATGGCCTCGTGGAAGGCCTTGACGCCCCTCGCGTCCCAGGCCTCGATGTCGGGCAGCGTGTCGGCGTCACCGCGCAGCTCGTGCGGCAGGACCTTGCCCTGGGCGGTCCACTTCTCGCGGCCCTGGCTGCTGGGAAAGGTGCCGTTCACGAGGCCGGGGACGGCGACCACGTCCCATTCCAGGCCCTTGGACTTGTGCGCGGTGAGCACCTTGACGGTGTTCTCGCCGCCGGGCAGGGCGTTGTCCAGACCCTTCTCGTACTGCGCGGCGGTGCGCAGAAAGCCGAGGAAGGCCAGCAGGCTCGCCTCGCCGTCGCCGGAGGCGAAGGACGCGGCGACGTCCAGGAAGTTCGACAGGGTCTCGCGGCGGCGGGCGGCCAGGGCGTGCGGGGACGCCGAGAGCTCGACCTCCAGTCCGGTGACGGCGAGCACCCGGTGCAGGACGTCCATCAGGGGGTCGGCGAGCGAGCGGCGCAGATCGCGCAGCTCGGCGGCGAGCCGGGCGAAGCGCACCCGCGCGTCCGGCGAGAAGGGCAGCCCGTCGTCGTCCCCGGCGGCCTCGAAGGGCGTCTCCAGGAAGGTGTCGAGGGCGTCCGCGAGCGATATCACCTCGGCCGGGTCGACCCCCTCGACGGCCGCGGCGAGCCGACGGTCCGGGTCGTCGTCGGCCCCCACGCGCGCGTGGGACACGAGCAGACGCGCGCGGCGCCCGAGGAGGGCGAGGTCGCGCGGGCCGATCCGCCAGCGCGGGCCGGTGAGCAGCCGGACGAGGGAGGCGTTCGCCCCGGGGTCCTGGAGGACCTCGCAGACGGCGACGAGGTCGGCCACCTCGGGCAGGTGCAGCAGGCCGGAGAGACCGACCACCTCCACGGGGATGTCGCGGGCGACGAGTGCGCCCTGGATCTCGGCGAAGTCGGTGGCGGTGCGGCACAGCACGGCGATCTCGGCGGGTGCCTTCCCGGTGCGTACGAGATGGGCAATCGAGTCGGCGAGCCAGTCGATCTCCTCGGCGTGGGTGCGCAGCAGCGCGCAGCGCACCAGGCCGTCCCGCTCGGCTCCGGGGGCGGGCCGCAGTGCCTCCACGCCCGCGTGCATGGCGCGCAGCGGCTCCGCGAGGCCGTTGGCGAGGTCGAGGAGGCGGCCACCGCTGCGGCGGTTCTCACTGAGCGACTGGCGGGTCGCGGGGCGGCCGTCGGGGCGCGCGAAGTGCTCGGGGAAGTCGTCGAGGTTGGCCACGGAGGCGCCGCGCCAGCCGTAGATCGCCTGGCAGGGGTCGCCGACCGCGGTCACGGGGTGCCCCGTGCCGCCGCCGAAGAGTCCGGCGAGCAGGACGCGCTGGGCCACCGAGGTGTCCTGGTACTCGTCCAGCAGGACGACCCGGAACTCGTCGCGCAGGATCTCCCCGACCTCGGGACGGGTGCGGGCCAGGGTGGCGGAGAGGGCGATCTGGTCGCCGAAGTCGAGGAGGTCGCGTTCGCGTTTGGCCGCGCGGTAGCGGCCCACCAGCTCGGCGAGTTCACGCCGGGCGGCGGCGGCCTCGGGGACCTTGCGCAGGTCCGCGTTGGTGAGTTTGGCGCTCTCCAGGGTGCGCAGCAGTTCGGCGTCGTAGGCGCGCAGGTCCTCTGCCCGTACGAGGTGCTCGGCGAGCTCGGAGTCGAGTGTCAGGAGGTCGCCGACCAGGTCCGGGAAGGAGCGGGTCAGCGCCGGATACGGGCCCGGCGCCTCGCGCAGCACGCGGGCGGCGAGCTGGTAGCGGGTGGCGTCGGCGAGCAGCCGGGACGTCGGTTCGAGCCCGATGCGCAGGCCGTGGTCGGTGAGCAGGCGGCCCGCGAAGGCGTGGTACGTGGAGATGACCGGTTCGCCCGGCGGGTTGTCGGGGTCGATGACGTCCGGGTCGGTGACGCCCGCCTTGACCAGTGCCTTGCGGACGCGCTCGGCGAGTTCGCCCGCCGCCTTGTTGGTGAACGTCAGGCCGAGGACCTGCTCGGGGGCGACCTGTCCGGTGCCGACCAGCCACACCACGCGTGCCGCCATCACCGTGGTCTTGCCCGAACCGGCTCCGGCCACGATCACCTGCGGGGCGGGCGGTGCGGTGATGCACTCCGTCTGCTCCGGGGTGAACGGGATGCCGAGGAGCTCTTTGAGCTGCTCGGGGTCGGTGATACGGGCGGGCATGTCGCAGAGGCTAGCGGCGCCCGCTGACAGCGGTGGCCACATCGGCGTCCGGGGCGGAAGAACCGCTGGTCAGCACGGGTGGTGCAGTACGTCACGTCGGTGACGTGACGTACTCCGGCCCGCCCGGACCGGCGGCATGGCGAACGGCACGGGCCCCGCCGAACGGCACGGGCCCCGGAGACCGGCCCCGCCCGGTGCCCGCTCCGGGACCTGTCACTCGACGACCTGCCGTCCCTCCGGCCGGGCACTGCAGGACGCCTGGAACGAGCAGTGCGTGCAGTGCTGTCCCGTCGTCGGCGAGAACCGTTCGTCGAGGACCTTGCCGGCGGCGTTCGCCAGCAGGTCGCCGACCCACTCGCCCTCCAGCGGCTCCTGCGCCTGCACCTTGGGGAGGGTCTCGCCGCCGTTCTTCTTGGCGGCTCCCTGGCGGAGCTGGACGAGTTCGGCGCCGCCCGGTTCGGGGCGTACACCGTCGAAGACGTCGTCGACCGCGCCTTCCCCGACGGCGAGCTGGTAGACGGCGAGCTGCGGGTGGTGGGTCACCTCGGCGGCGCTCGGCGCCTGTTTGCCGGTCTTGAAGTCGACCACGTAGGCGCGGCCCTCGGTGTCCGCCTCGACGCGGTCCATGGAGCCGCGGATGCGCACTTCGTAGGAGCCCGCTTCGAGGGTCACGTCGAAGTCGTGCTCGCTGGCCACCGGCGTACGGCCGGTGCGATCCATGACATGCCACTTCAGGAAGCGTTCGAGCGCCACGCGCGCGTGCTCCTTCTCCTGCGCGGACTTCCAGGGCGCGTCGAAGGCGAGCGCGTTCCACACGGAGTCGAGGCGCTCCATGAGGACGGCGAGGTCGGCGGGAGTGCGTCCGGACGCGACCTCGTCGGCGAGGACGTGCACCACGTTGCCGAAGCCCTGGGCGGCTGTCGCGGGCGCGTCGGCCTTCACCTCCCGCCCGAGGAACCACTGCAGGGCACAGGTGTTGGCGAGTTGATCGAGAGCGCTTCCGGAGAGCACGACGGGCTGGTCGCGGTCGCGCAGCGGGATCTTGCTCTCCGTCGGCTCGTACATGCCCCACCAGCGGTAGGGGTGCGCGGAGGGGACCAGCGGGCGGCCGTCCTCGTCGGCGAGCGCGGCGAGCCGGGCGAGGCGGACCGCCGCGGCCTGCCTGAGGCTCTCCGAGACGCGTGGGTCGACCGTGGTGGCGCGCAGCTCCGCGACCAGGGCGGCGACGGACAGGGGGCGGCGCGGCCGGCCGGTCACGTCCTTGGGTTCGACGCCGAGTTCGGTGAGGAAGCGGGAGGGCTGGTCGCCGTCGTCGGCGGGCGCCTTCACGGCGGTCACGACGAGGCGTTCACGCGCGCGCGTGGCGGCCACGTAGAACAGCCGGCGCTCTTCGGAGAGGAGTGCCCCGGGTGTGAGGGGCTCGGCCAGCCCGTCCCGCCCGATGCGGTCGGCCTCCAGCAGGGAACCGCGGCGGCGCAGGTCCGGCCACAGGCCCTCCTGGACACCCGCCACGACGACGAGGCGCCATTCCAGGCCCTTGGAGCGGTGCGCCGTCATCAGGCGTACGGCATCGGGGCGGACGGCCCTGCGGGTGAGCGTGTCCGCCGCGATGTCCTCGGCGTCGATCTCCTCCAGGAAGTTCAGGGCGCCACGGCCACCCGTGCGCTCCTCCGCGCGCCCGGCGGTCGCGAACAGCGCGCACACGGCGTCGAGGTCCCGGTCGGCGTTGCGCCCTGCCGCGCCGCCGCGCCGGGCGGCCCGCTCCAGGCGCTGCGGCCACGGTGTGCCCTCCCACAGGTCCCAGAGGGCCTCCTCGGCCGTCCCGCCGCCCGCGAGACGCTCACGCGCCTTGCGCAGCAGCGCGCCGAGGCGCTGGGCGCCCCGGGCGTACGCCGGATCGTGCGCGACGAGCCGCTCCGGCTCGGCCAGCGCGCGGGCGAGCAGGTCGTCGGACGGCGGCGGAACGAGGTTTCCGGCGGCGCGCTCCTCCTCGCGCAGCGCCCGTCCCAGGCGCCTCAGGTCGGCGGCGTCCACGCTCGCGAGCGGCGAGGCGAGGAGGGTGAGCGCGGTCTCGGTGTCGAGCCAGCACGCGTCGCGCACGTCGGCGGCGCCCTCACCTGGGTCGCCGTCCTGCTCCAGGCCGACGCTTCCGGGGTCCTCGGTGACGGCGGCGCCCTCCGGCGTGTCAGCGTGGTCGGGCACATCGGCACGCGTCCCGGCGGCGGCACCGGACACCCCGTCCGCGCCCGACTCGGCCCGGGCCACCGCCCGCAGCGCCGTCAGCAGCGGCGCGACCGCGGGCTCGTGCCGCAGGGGCAGGTCGTCGCCGTCGATGTCGAGGGGCACGCCCGCGGACGTGAGCGCCCGCCGGATCGTGGGGATCGTCCGGGAACCGGCGCGCACCAGGACGGCCATCTCGCCCCAGGGAACGCCGTCCTCCAGGTGGGCGCGGCGCAGGATGTCCGCGATGTTGTCGAGCTCCGTGCCGGACGTCGGGTACGTGTAGACGTCGACGTGTCCCCCGTCCCGCACCGGGGACAGTTCGCGGTGGGCGCGCACCTTCTGAGCGGGCAGCCGGGTCAGCGGCATGCGCTGGGTGAGCAGGCGGGTGGCGGCCAGCAGGCGGGCGCCCGAGCGGCGGGACGTCCCGAGGACCTCGACCGGAGCCGGGCGGCCGTCCACGCGCGGGAAGGCGTCGGGGAAGTCCAGGATGCCGTTCACGTCGGCGCCCCGGAAGGCGTAGATCGACTGGTCGGGGTCGCCGAAGGCGACGAGGGTGCGGCCGCCGCCGGCGAGGGCGCGCAGCAGCCGCACCTGCGCGGGGTCGGTGTCCTGGTACTCGTCCACGTAGACGGCGTCGTACTGCGCCGCGAGCCGCTCGGCGACCTCGGGGCGCCGGGCGAGGAGCACCGCGCGGTGGACCAGTTCCGCGTAGTCGAGGACTCCCTGCATGTCGAGGACGTCGAGGTACTCGGCGAGGAAGGCGGCCGCCGCGCCCCAGTCCGGGCGGCCGATGCGCCGCGCGAAGGCCTCCAGGGCGTCGGGGCCGAGCCCGAGCTCCCGGCTGCGGGCGAGGACCGCGCGGACCTCGTCGGCGAAGCCGCGCGTGGTCAGGCAGGCGCGCAGGTCGTCCGGCCAGCGCACATGGGCGAGGCCCAGCCGCTCCAGGTCGGGCTGGCCCGCGAGCAGCCCGCGCACGGCCACGTCCTGCTCGGGGCCGGACAGCAGTCGCAGCGGCTCCACGAACAGGTCGCTGTCCTGGTGGGCGCGGACCAGGGCGTAGCAGAAGGAGTGGAACGTGGTGGCCTGGGGGGCCCGGGCGGCCCCTATGCGCAGCGCCATACGGTCGCGCAGCTCGACGGCCGCTTTCCGGCTGAACGTGAGCACCAGGATGCGTTCGGGGTCGCCGTCGCGTGCGATCCGGGCGGCCACGGATTCGACGAGCGTGGTCGTCTTGCCCGTACCGGGACCGGCGAGCACCAGCAGCGGACCGCTCCCGTGGTCAACCACCGCGCGCTGTCCTGCGTCAAGACGAGGGGGATCCACCCGGGCCGGCGGAGTGCGCACCAGCCGGTACGCGCCACGGGCCCCCTGACGCACCGGGGGGTGCGTCGGGCGCCTGGTGGAAGAAGTGGAGCTCACGTGGTTCGCCGGTCCTGGTGGTCGTACTGGTTGGCGGACTGCCGCGCGTGGAGAGCGGTGACCGCGGGGTGAGGGGGACGCGCGCCGACGACGCTACGCCGGTACGGTTCACGGAAGGAGGGCTTCCGGTTCACCCCTCACGCCACGTGCGTCCCCCGCTTCACGAACGTACGGCATGTCACGGATGTGCCTCGTTTCCCTCCTACGGGCTCCAGTTTCCCCTTCCGCCCCGTGAATGGCGGAAGCTGTCAGGTGTGACCTTCCGCGCGTTCGCCGCCGTCCCATCGCGCCCGTCTCATGTCGACGCGCGGCAGATGCCCCTCGGAGGCCCTGCTCGCCTCCCTCAGCGGCGTGCCCTCGGCGTGGTAGTGGGCCAGCGCGTCCAGCTCGTGGCCGGGGAGCAGCACACCGTCGGCGCGTATGACACGCCACCACGGAACAGCTCCTCCGTAGAGGGCCATCACCCTGCCCACCTGGCGCGGCCCGCCCTCTTCCAGCCATTCGGCGACGTCGCCGTACGTCATGACGCGCCCGGGCGGGATCAGCTCGGCGACCTCAAGGACCCGCTCCGCGTACTCCGGCAGGGCATCCACCGGAAGGCTCTCCTCGCTCATCCGCCCCATCCTGCCCCACCCCACCGACAACGTGACACGGCGGCGACTGTGCGTATCCCCCGCCCCGGAGTGACGCCCGGGGCAGACCTCGCGCCCCGCATTTGCACCCTGATGCCCCCGTGTGTCGGTCGGGCATGCCACCATCGTGCGGGCGGTGACTGGTGATACGAGATCAAGAAGAGACCATGAGGCAGCAGGGCGTGCACCCCGAAGACGCGGAGGGCACCTCCGCTGCCTCGTCACGCCCGGACACCGGCGGCGTCGACGAGAAGGACCAGGACGGCGGGACGAACGAGTCCGCCGCCGAGCCGAACGAAACCGCTGCCGACGCGGGCGAGGAATCCCCTCCTAGGACCCACGAAGCAGCGTCTCGGACGCACGGGGACGAGAAGCGGCAGGCCAAGCCGGACGCCGGCTGCGCCGACGAGGCGCACGCCGACGAGGTCGAAGGCGACGAACCGCTGCTCCCCGCGCGCGTGCACCGCCCGTCCGACCTGATGCGGCTCCTGGTCGGCGTTCTCGCGATCGTGGTGCTGCTCGCCATCGCCGCGTTCGCGCACGGCACCACCTCGGGCCTCGAACAGGACATCAACAAGGGCACAGGGCAGGCACCCGATCTGCTGATCAAGATCGCGGGGCTGGCCTCGAGCATCGCGATCCTTCTCGTGCCGGTTGCTTTCGCCATCGAGCGACTGATCAAGCGGGACGGACTGCGTATCGCCGACGGCGTCCTCGCCGCGGTCCTCGCGCACGGAGTGACACTCGCCACGGACCTCTGGGTCGCGAAGGGCGCCCCGGACTCCATCCAGGAGGCGCTCACCCAGCCGTCCCCGGGTGACATCCACGCCCTGACCGACCCGGTGCACGGCTATCTGGCACCGGTCATCGCCTATATGACGGCCGTCGGCATGTCCCGCAGACCGCGCTGGCGCGGGGTGCTCTGGGTCGTCCTGCTCCTCGACGCCTTCTCCATGCTGGTGACCGGCTACACGACCCCGTTCTCGATCATCCTGACGGTGCTGATCGGCTGGACCGTCGCCTACGGGACGCTGTACGCGGTCGGCTCACCGAACGTGCGGCCCACCGGACGGACGCTGATGGCGGGCCTTCGGCACGTCGGCTTCCACCCGGTCAGCGCGGCCCGCGAAGAGGCTCCGGAGACCGCGGACATCGGCGACCGGGGCCGCCGCTACTTCGTCACCCTGGAGGACGGCCCACCGCTGGACGTCACGGTCGTCGACCGCGAACAGCAGGCACAGGGCTTCTTCTACCGTGTCTGGCGCCGTATGACGCTGCGCGGCATCACCACGCGCCGCAGCCTCCAGTCACTGCGCCAGGCCCTGGAGCAGGAAGCCCTGCTCGCGTACGCGGCCATCGCGGCCGGCGCCAACGCGCCCAAGCTGATCGCGACCTCCGAGCTGGGCCCCGACGCCGTGATGCTCGTGTACGAGCACACCGGCGGCCGCACCCTCGACTCGCTGCCCGACGAGCTCATCACCGACGATCTGCTGCGCGACACCTGGCACCAGGTGCAGGCGCTGCAGTCCCGGCGCATCGCGCACCGCAGGCTCGCGGGCGACGCGATTCTGGTGGATCGTTCCGGCACGGTGATCCTCACCGACCTGCGCGGCGGCGAGATCGCGGCGGGCGATCTGCTGCTACGCATGGACATCGCCCAGCTGCTGACCACCCTCGGGCTGCGCGTGGGCGCCGAGCGGGCGGTGGCCTCGGCGGTCGGCGTGCTCGGCCCGGACGCGGTCGCGGACTGTCTGCCCCTGCTCCAGCCGATCGCGTTGACGCGCTCCACGCGCGCGACGCTGCGCAAACTCGCCCGGGAACGCTCGCAGCGCGAACGCGATGCGGTGCTGGAGGCCTCGCATCATGCCAAGCTCGCCCGCGCCGAGGAGGCGCCGGAAGCCGCGGCGCCGGCGCCGGAGAAGCCCGGCAAGAAGGCCGTACGCGCCGAGCAGCGAGCCGAGAAGCGGGCCATCGACGACGCTCTGGAGGAAGCGCGCGAGGAGGATCTGCTCACCCAGATCCGCCACCAGGTGCTGCTGATCAGACCGCAGGCCCCGGTCGAACCGGCCCGCCTGGAGCGCATCCGGCCGCGCACCCTGATCAGTTTCATCGCCGGCGCCATCGGCGCGTACTTCCTGCTCACACAGCTGACCCACACCCCGTTCGGCACCCTTTTCGACAGCGCCCAATGGGGCTGGGTCGCGGCGGCGGTGCTGTTCTCGGCACTGAGCTACTTCGCGGCGGCGATGAGCCTGCTGGGCTTCGTACCGGAGCGGGTGCCTTTCCTTCGGACCGTGGCCGCGCAGGTCGCCGGTTCGTTCGTGAAGATCGTGGCGCCCGCCGCGGTCGGCGGCGTCGCCCTCAACACACGCTTCCTGCAGCGAGCCGGTGTGCGGCCCGGACTCGCGGTGGCGAGCGTCGGCGCGTCGCAGCTGTTCGGGCTCGGCTGTCACATCCTGATGCTGCTCTCCTTCGGCTATCTGACCGGTACGGAGAAGACACCGTCCCTGTCACCGTCCCGTACGGTCATCGCGGGTCTGCTGACCGTCGCGGTACTCGTCCTCGTGGTGACGTCGGTGCCGCTGCTGCGCAAGTTCGTCTCCACGCGCGTGCGGTCGCTGTTCGCGGGCGTCGTACCGCGCATGCTCGACGTGCTGCAGCGGCCGCAGAAGCTCATCACCGGCATCGGCGGCATGCTGCTGCTGACGGCCTGCTTCGTGATGTGCCTGGACGCGTCGATCCGCGCGTTCGGCAACGAGGAGACGACCTCCCTCAGCCTCGCCAGTGTCGCCGTCGTCTTCCTCGCCGGAAACGCGCTGGGTTCGGCGGCACCGACCCCCGGTGGTATCGGCGCGGTCGAGGCGACCCTCACCGTCGGCCTGATCGCCGTCGGGCTCCCCAAGGAGGTCGCGGCGCCCGCGGTGCTGCTGTACCGGCTGCTGACGCTGTGGATTCCGGTGCTGCCCGGATGGCTGTACTTCAACCATCTGACACGCAAGGGCGCGCTCTAGCGGTCCGCGCGAGGACCGGCCGTCCGCGGCTCGGCCCACCGCGCAGGACCGTCTCGTGCACACCCGGCCCACCGCGAACGGGCCGCCTCGTACCTGCCCCGTCCCGCCGGGTACGAGCCCCGCGGTGCGCCCTCACCCACACGGCTCGTGCCCCGAGCGCCCCACCCCGAGCGCCCGCAGGATGGGGACATGCCGAACCCGCCTCAGCTGCGCGCCGCTGCCCTGGCCGCCACCGCCGTCCTGCTGATCTCGTGCGTGTCCGGCTGCAGCGGTGACTCCAAGGACGAGGACCTGACGGCGCAGAAGCTGAACTGGAAGGAGTGCCCGGCACCGTCCGAGTCAGAAGGCGGCGGCAGCGCGCCCTCTCCCCTGCCGGGCGGTACGGAGTGGCAGTGCGCCACCTTGAAGGTGCCCCTCGACTGGGCCGAGCCCAAGGGCGACACGATCGGGCTCGCGCTGATCCGGGCGAAGACGAGCGGCGAGGCGGGCAAGCGCATCGGCTCGCTCATCTTCAACTTCGGCGGCCCCGGCGGCTCGGGCGTCACCACCCTGCCCGCCTTCGGAAAGGACTACGCCGCGCTGCGCACCCGCTACGACCTGGTGAGTTTCGACCCGCGCGGTGTCGGCCGCAGCGCGGGCGTGAAGTGCGAGAACGACCGGCAGCTCGACGAGTACTTCCAGCAGGACGCCACTCCGGACGACACCGCCGAACAGCAGGAGCTCCTGCGGAACACCAGGACCTTCAACGGGGCGTGCGAGAAGAACTCCGGCAAGGTCCTCCCCCATGTGCGCACCACGGACGCGGCCCGCGACATGGACCTGATGCGGCAGGTGCTCGGCGACGACAAGCTGCACTACTTCGGCATTTCGTACGGCACCGAACTGGGCGGGGTCTACGCCCACTTGTTCCCCAAGAACGTGGGCCGCGCCGTCTTCGACGGGGTCGTCGACCCGACCCAGAACCCGGAACAGAGCTCCCTCGGACAGGCCAAGGGCTTCCAGCTCGCGCTCGACAACTTCGCCGAGGACTGCACCTCGAAGGTAGAGGACTGCCCCATCGGCGACACCGCGCAGGACGTCAAGGACCGCATCGCCAGACTGCTGAAGGACCTCGAGACCAAACCGATCCCCGGCGTCTTCCCGCGCGAGCTCACCCAGACCGCCGCGACCAGCGGCATCGCGCAGTCGCTGTACTCCAAGGACTTCTGGGAGTACCTGACGGATGGACTTCAGCAGGCGTACGACGGCGACGGCAGGGTGCTGATGCTGCTGTCGGACTCGATGAACGGGCGCAGCGAGAACGGCCAGTACAGCAACATCACCGCGGCGAACGTCTCCATCAACTGCGCGGACGACAAGCCGCGTTACACCGCGGACTACGTGCAGTCCAAGGTTCCGGAGTTCCGGGCCGCGTCCCCGCTGTTCGGGGACTATCTGGCCTGGGGCATGGTCAGTTGCACCGACTGGGCCGTGGCGGGAGCGGCCGACCACCCGGACGTCAGCGCCGCCGGCTCGGCACCGATCCTCGTGGTCGGCAACACCGGCGACCCCGCCACGCCGTACGAGGGCGCCCGAGCGATGGTGGGCGCGCTCGGTGCGGGCGTCGGTGTCGAGCTGACGTACAAGGGTCAGGGGCACGGAGCGTACGACAGCAAGAACAAGTGCGTGCAGGGCGCGGTGAACGGCTATCTGCTGCAGGGCGAGGTGCCGTCGACCGGCACCGTCTGTTCCTAGAAAGTCGCAGGTCAGAGCGTTATCCACAGGTCTCGGCGGTGGTCGGCTGCCGCCGCCTACTATTGCCTGCATGTGATCCGCGACTTCGGGCGGACCACGGGCAAGGGGGGACGCTCATGACACGTTTCGCACGGTGGACGGCCGCTGCCGCCGCGGCGTTGCTGGTGGCCGGCTGCAGCGGGGGCTCGTCCGGCGACGGCGAGGACGGGGCCAAGAACGGCGACGGACCACCGTCGGCCACCGCGCCGTCTTCCGGCGGGTCGCCCGGGCTGCCGGCCTCGCTCACCGCGCAGGAGCTCGACTGGGGCCGTTGCAAAGGCACTTCGGACTCCCCCGCGCCCGGGAGCGGTTGGCAGTGCGCGACGCTCAAGGTGCCGCTGGACTACGCGAAGCCGGGCGGCGGGACGATCGGCCTCGCGCTCGTCCGCTCGAAGGCGACCGGCTCCCAGGGCAAGCGCATCGGCTCCCTCCTGTTCAACTTCGGCGGCCCCGGCGGCTCGGGCGTCTCCACGCTGCCGTCGTACGAAAGCGTCGTCGGCTCGCTCCACGACCGGTACGACCTGGTGAGCTGGGACCCGCGCGGGGTGGCCGCCAGCGAAGGCGTGCGATGCCGTGGCGACAAGGCCATCCAGGCCTCGGAGTCGCTGGACGCCACACCGGACGACGCGGCCGAGGAAGCGGCGTACTTCAAGGACGCCGCGGACTTCGGCAAGGGCTGCGAGAAGGCCGCCGGCAAGCTGATGGCCCACGTCTCGACGACCGACACGGCCCGCGACATGGACCTGATGCGCCAGGTTCTCGGCGACCGTCGGATGCACTACTTCGGCATCTCCTACGGCACCGAACTGGGCGGCGTGTACGCCCACTTGTTCCCGAAGAACGTGGGCCGCCTGGTGCTCGACGCGGTCGTCGACCCGAGCGCCGACACCGTGGGCCACGCCAAGAACCAGACGCTGGGCTTCCAGCGCGCCCTGGACGACTACCTCAAATCCACCGGCCAGGACCCGAAGCAGGGCTCCCGGAAGATCGCGGACCTGCTGAAGCGGATCGACGCGAAGCCACTGCCCACCAGCGGCGGGCGCAAGGTCAGCCAGTCCCTGGCCCTCACCGGCATCGTGCTGCCGCTGTACAGCAAGCAGGGCTGGCCGAGCCTCACCAGCGCCCTCAAGGCGGCCGGGAACGGGGACGGTTCGAAGCTGCTGACGCTCGCCGACGGCTACAACGCACGCGACGCCTCGGGGCACTACGGCACGACGACGCATTCCCAACGGGTCATATCGTGCTTGGACGACAAGCAGCGACCGACTCCCGAGGAGACGAAGAAGCGGCTGCCCGAGTTCGAGAAGATCTCGCCCGTCTTCGGCGACTTCATGGGCTGGGACACGGCGGGCTGGTGCCACGACTGGCCGGTGGCCGGTCAGTACGACACCCCCGAGGTCAGTGCGCCGGGAGCCGAACCCGTCCTGATCGTCGGCAACACCGGGGACCCGGCGACACCCTACGAGGGCGCCCGCAGGATGGCGGACGAGCTCGGCGAGGGTGTGGGCGTGGAGCTCACCTGGAAGGGCGAGGGCCATGGCGCCTACGGGAGCGGGAGCGACTGCGTCGACTCGACCGTGAACCGCTATCTGCTGGACGGGACGGTGCCGAAGGACGGCAAGGTCTGTTCATGACGATGGCGGGGGTTTCGCGAACACCTGGTT
>NZ_JBHWVI010000079.1:18719-34143 GCF_042737005.1 Streptomyces sp. NPDC060027 | reverse complement strand
GCCCCTGACATGCCATCAGCCCACTACACTCCCGACGACGCCTCTGACCAGGCCAGATAGCGAAACGCTGCTGGAGTACTAGTACTGCAACGGTGTCTACTGCAACGGTCTATGCCGGCCGACTGTGACGCCTGCAGGCAGTACGAGACCGAGGCCAGGTGTGCGTGCGCGTGGCGCAGCAAGCGTGTCTCGGAGGCGAAGCCGAGCCGTGCCTGCGCGACCGTCAGGTGGCGAGCTCGGCGTCCGTCCACCTGGGTGGTCTACCCATCCACCGGTGCGCCCGCAGGGCGTCGTCGATCTTCATGTACAAGGTGGTCAGCAGGGTGTCCAGGTCCTTCCTCGCGTGGTGATCTTGGACGCCCTGCTTGCCTTCCCTGGACGCGGAGTTGGGCAGGATGCCTATTGCTGGTGTGCGGTGCTGCGTTGCGCAGTGTGCCGTTCGTAGAAGACGTTGCGTTCCAAGGGACGCCGGCCGGGATGACGCCGTTCCTCCGCCGGGTAGCCGACGGACACGAGCAGTGCGATGGCCAGGTCGTCGCGGTTGTCGATCCCGATCGCCTTCTTCACCTTGTCCTCGTCCCAGCCGTTCATCGGCGATGTTGCCAGGCCCGCCTCGGTCGCGGCGAGCATCACGAACGAGGCCGCGATCATTGCGTCCTTGACCGCGTACTCGCGGAGCAGGCCGCGCTTGTCGAGATCTTCCTGGAACGTTGTTGATGCCGCGGAGAACATGGCGGTGAAGTCATCGCTCCATGCTCCGACCCGTCGGGCCCGGTCGTAGATGTCGCTGTGGTCGTCACGCCAGGACTGCGGCTCCGCGACGAAGACCAGCACGACGGGGGCTTCCTGCGGCTGCGGCTGTCCACCGGTGGCCGAGGCGAGCCTTTCGCGGCCCTCGTCGCTGGCGACCACGACGATCGACCGGTCTTGCAGATTCCAGCTGGTAGGAGCTTCGACGGCGAGTTCGAGTAACGATGACAGGACGGCTTCCGGGATCGGATCGGGCTGATAGTGGCGCACGGTGCGGCGTGTGCGGATCGCATCCGCGACAGAGAGCGTGTGATTCGTCATGGAACTCACTATTGGAGAGAGACTCTCTATTGGGAAGAGGGCACCTTTTGGTGCGCTACTCTCCCGGTATGAAGACCGTGGTGGAATCCTCCGGACTACCGGCCGACGCCTACTCTGCGAAGTGCCCGACGCGCCAGGTCCTCGACCACATCGCCGGCAAGTGGACGATCCTGGTCGTCGACGCCCTCCTCGAAGGCACCATGCGCTACACCGACTTGAGTCGGCGGATCGAGGGCGTCTCGCAGAAGATGCTCACCCAGACGCTGCGCAGTCTCGAAGCTGACGGCTTCATCACCCGCACGGTGCACCCGACCATCCCGCCCCGGGTCGAGTATGACCTGACCACGCTCGGCCAGAGCCTTGCTGAGCCCATCACCGCACTCCGGCAATGGACGGAAGCCCACATCAACGAGATCGAAGGGGCCCGAGCTCGTGTCACCGCCGAAACCCCAGCCCGGTGATCTGCTGCTCCGAACGCGGTGACACTCACGGGGAGTTGTCACTTCGGTGGCTCCCCGCCCCAACATAGGACTTGATCGTCTAGGTGCGCTCAAGCTGGTCGAGCGCGTGCAGCGCGAATCGGCAGGCTTCCTCGGGCCGGCCGGCGGCGGCCTCGACGGCGGCCAGGTCGCCCAGGACGACGGCGCGTTGCTCGTCCTCGCCCCTGTCGAGGGCATCGAGGGCGCCGAGTTGCTCGCGGCGCCCTCGACCATCTCCACGAGCATCGTGATGGCCGCAGCCCACGCCAGCGTGCAGAGCGGCAGCTTCCAGGTTTTGCTCGCGATCCAGCGGTACACCGGATCCGCCGCTGCGAGAGCGGCACGGTGCCGTAGTGCTGGGTGGGGTGGGGTGCGACGGGCCAGCTTCCGATGGCGCGTGCCTGGTTCAGGGCGATCAGCTGATCGGCCGACCAGGACACGGTTCCGGCGCCCGGCAGCAGGAACAGCACACCGCCGCCTGCGACGCTTGGTTGGCGATCGGGGCGAGCGGGGCAGCCCTTTGCGTTGGGCTGCCGACGCTGGGGTTGAGACGACGAAGGCCGCAGTTCCGATGACTAGACCCATGATCATGCCGACGGCGATCAGGGTCTTGAGGACGTCGATCTGCTGGAGGCCCTCGATGTTCACGCTATGGGTTCGACTTCGATGGTCGGGGCGACAGCGGCGACACCGTCGAGGACCCTGCGGACCTCGTCGTCGGAGCTGCTGGTGAGGACGTACCGCGCCCCCTCCGGGCGGGCCGTGGCGGACAGCGCCGACGGCGGGACGAGCGCGTCCGCTCCGTGTCACGGAGGCGAGGCGACGGTTCCGGCTGGCATTGGAGTAGTTCGGTCGAGCGGTCTCCCCCTGCTTGCAGTTGTAGCGGCTCCAGTCGTAGCCCTCGACCTTCACCTGTACGTACACGTTGTGTCGGCACCGTGGTCAGCGTCCTGGAGCCGGCCTTTCCACTCGAAGGCGCCGTGGTCCTCGCCTGCGGGATGCCACGTGTATTCGGCGTGGTGGAACTTCGCATCGCCGGTCGACAGTGTCGGAATGTCGTGCCACGAGGCGGCGAACGCTGTGCCCGCCCCCATGGCGAAGAGGCCGGCCGTGAGGGCGCCTACTGCCAACTTGCGCGTTCTTTCTCCCGTTTGTCTTCTGTTGTATGACTCTGTGGTCGGCGGCAACGCGCAGGTGGCCGTGTTCGGCGTGGTAGCGCAGGGCAGAGGCAAGGCCTGCGCGGCGGGGCGCGGACAGGACGGCGCCGTTGGCGGGCCACACGAGCAGGTCGAGGGCGCGGGCGATGCCGACAGATCGCTCAATCCTGGGCCGGCATCACCCGGGTCACCTTGCCCTTCAGGTCGGCATCCAGATAGCCGGTGACGTGGTCGTCGGCGAGATAGACAGCCAGTCCCAGTGGGGTGTCGAACGTGTCGTCGGCAGGGCGGACCAGGATGTAACGCATGGTCGGCCGCTGTACGTTCAGGTCCTTCTCCGCCCGCTTCAGCAGGGCGGGAAGGACGTCCCAGTCGAAGCTGTCGAGACTGAAGGAGCGTTCGCCGCCGATGATTGCGCTGCTGATGATGCCCTTCTCGACGCCCTGGCCCGGGCGGTAGGTGTAGCTGTCGTACTTGGTGTCGCTGCCCTTGACCATGATTTCCGCGGAGACATAGGTCGGATAGACCGTGAGGTCGCATGCGCGGTCCGTGCCGGTCGCCGCCTCGATCTCCTTCACCGCCGTCCGGATGCCGGCGGGGGTGAGCAGATCCGTCTTCGCGTCGGCCTGAGGCGTCGGGGTCGAGCGGGACGGTGTGCGAGTGGGGTCCTTCGTCCTGGTCGAGGAAGTCGCGCTGGCTGAATCCGCGGGCTTTCCGCTGTCCTTGTTGCCTCCGTCCGGCAGCAGGGTCCAGACCAGGACTCCTGCCATCACGGTCCCGACGACGGACGAGGCGATCGCGATTCGGCTCTTCGCATGGTTGCCCGGCCGCGCCGGCGTCCGCCGTGTGGGGCCCTCGGGGTACGGAGTCGGCGGGCCGAAGCCCGAGGCCGGCCCGAAGCCGGTGGACGGTCCGAAGCCGGCAGCTGTTCCGAAGCCGGCAGGCCGTCCGGACCCAACCGGTGCGGAGGGTGCGGGCGTTGCACCCGGTGGAGGGGCCAGCCTGTACGACGTGGCCCCGTCCGCCCCGGCGGGAGCACTCGGAACCGTGTTGCTGCCCTCGATCGCCTCCGCGAGCAGCCGGTCTGCGGTTGTCGCGTCCGCCCGGTCGGCCGGGTTCTTGACGAGCACGGCGTTCAGGAACCCGGTCAGGACTCCGGCTTGGGCGGGTGGCGGAAGCTGCTCGCTCAACAGTGCCGCCAGCGTGGCGAGGGTGGTTCCCCTGCGCAGCGGGTGATGTCCCTCGACGGCGACGTACAGCATCATCGCCAGCGACCACAGGTCGGAGCCCGGGCCACCTTCGCCGCCGGAGACGCGCTCGGGTGCCATGTAGTCGGGCGTGCCGATGATCGACCCGGTCGCGGTCAGGGCGGTCGAGTCCCTGATGGTCGCGATGCCGAAGTCGGTGAGGACGGGACGTCCGTCGGGTCTCATCAGCACGTTGGCGGGTTTCACGTCCCGGTGCTGGATGCCGACATCGTGCGCGGCGCGTAGCGCGGCCAGCACCTCGCGACCCAGCCGGGCGGCGTCGGCGGGCGCCAACGGCCCCTTGTCGAGCCGGTCCTGAAGTGATCCGCCGGTCACCAGTTCCATGACGAGCCACGGGTAGACGTACTCGCCGCCGTCCACCACGTGGTGGATGGTCACGACATTGGGGTGATCGACGCGAGCCAGCGCCCGTGCCTCGCGCAGAACTCGGGCCCGGAGCATTGCCGCGCCCTGCGGGTCGTACTCGGCAAGACCCGGATCGGGCGGCCGTACCTCCTTGAGCGCCACGGCCCGGTCAAGGACCAGATCGCGTGCACGCCACACCGTGCCCATGCCACCGCCACCGAGCCGCGTCTCCAGCTCGAAGCGCCCCTCTATGACCCGTCTGCCGGAATCACCCTCGCTCATGGCCGGAAGCCTACGAGATACCTGTGACACGGCCCCACGCGGGTCCTGGCGGCCTTCTCTGGCTCTCGGCTCGTAGGTTGCTCTGCTGCAGTGCTGTTCCCGTCAATTCGGTGGGCCGATGCCGCGTTGGCCTGCCGGGTGGCGTCCACGCGATCTGAGCGCCACCCGGGGCTGTGCTGGTCAGTGCCTGAAGGTGTCTTTGGCCTCGTCGCCGGACTGCTTCAGGTTTCCGGAGATCTGGTCGGCCCTGCCTTCGCGCTGCAGTCGCCTGTTGCGGGTGGTCCCACCGATGCGTTCGGTGACCCGGTCCTTGAATGCCTGGGTCTTCTGCTTGATCGTCTGTCCGACGCTCATGGCTGTCCTCTGCTCATTCGCTGGATGGGCTTCCGCGGGTGGGAGAGCGTGCTGGTGTGGACTACCTGCGACTGCGGCCGTATCGGCGGCCGCCGCGCCCGCGCAGGGTGAAGCCGGCGATCCAGAGGACCAGGAGGACGGCGGCGACCCACCAAAGGGCCTGCATGGTGAAGCCGAATCCGAACACCACCAGGATCAGCAGAAAGAAAAGAATCCACAGGTTCATTGCCGGGCCTCCAGATCGCGGGAAGTTCCTGAGTCCGCGCGGGCTGGGCGAAGCGGACTTTCCAGCCCACGGAGGCGAGTACCTGTTCCTGCCCGGCGGGCGCCGCGAAGACGGAGAGACTGCGTTGGACTGCGCCCGCCGCGAGCTGCGCGAGGAAGCTGGAGTGACTGCTGGGCAGTGGCGGCAACTGGGATCGCACGCCACGCCACCACGCTCAGCTCACCGGCGCGCGTCCACATCTACGAGGCCCGAGACCTGACACTCGGCGCCCAGGAACTCATCGAGACAGAGCAGGACTTCAAGCTGACGTGGTGGCCGATGGCCGACGCGCTGCGGGCCGTGCACGATGGGCGGTTCCTCCTCCCCGCCGGGCCGCTGGCCCTGCTCCTCGCAGATCACCGCCCTGCGATCAGCTGACAACCCGCCTTTGCCCGCCCAGGGGGGCAGTTGGGGGCTGTGACCGTTCGCGGCCCTGTATGCACGAAGGAGATTTGCATCTCCGTGTCTAGTCTCCAACCAGGCGTCGGCCGACATCGGAGCAGCAGCCTCGCCCCGTGAGGCCTGCTTGCCAGGAGACATGGTCAAACTCCCAGGTCAGAACGGATGTTGTTGACCTTGGGAAGACCCGCCGAGCGCGACCCGACCACCGACCATGAAGGCCCGATCGTGGGCTTCCCGAGCCGGTGACAGGTTCTTGGGTCCGGCACACGTGCCACGGCCGAGGACCGCGTCGCACCCGCCAGTCACGCCGCCCTGGAGTCCGTGCCGGCGGTGCGCAGACGGAACCCACCCGGGCCGCACTTGCCACCTGCGCAGGGCGACACCCGGACCTGCGCACCGCAAGGATCGGAAGCTTCGTAGCGGACTGCAAAGCCGCACCGCGCATGGCGACTGTTCAGAACCCTCGGACCGGTTGCGCAGCCCGATTGCGCAACGCTCGTCCAGGGCTGCGCAATCTGACCTCGGTACGACTGCGTGCCGCGTTGAAGGCGCGTGGTCGGCCCGACCACGGCAGCTAGACGGCAGCTGCGCGAACTGGCCCAGTCCGGAGCCAGGCACCCCTGGCCCAGGGCGAGGTGACCGTATGCCGGGCGTACGAGATCATGGGTCCCGCTCGCCGGGGTGGTCCTGCCGGCGGTGCTACTGACCGTCGGCTGAGGCGGCACCCCGCTCTTCCCGCCGACCTGCGCAACGGCTTGAGACGATCGACCCGCCCGGCCGTACGAGAAGGTGGCACCCTTCAGCGCGGGCGGAGGCGTCCAGGCTCCGGCCGCCACCGCCACCGCCGGTGTTCCCACCTGATCCAGGAGTGCATGTGTCCTACGACGAGCCGCTGCGCCTGCCCGCGGCCGCGATACCCGACGGCTGCCAGGACTGGACGGCCGCTCCGGCGGCCGACTGGTCGGCGGCACTGGCGCCGCGCTGGACCCTCCCGGCCGTGCGCAGGTCCGTCGCCGCCGCGGCGACCACCTTCGCGCTCTGCGCGGGCGCCTGGGCCGTGACGCTCGGCGGACTGTGGCCGCTCGTCGCGGCCGGGTTCGCCGTGTACACCCTGTGGGTGCTCGCGCGGCCCGAGCTCGTCTGGGTGGGGGCGCCCGCGCTGCTCGTCGGGCTCGCCGTGGAGGCCCCCTCGCTGCCCTGGGCCGTGACCCTGGCCGGAGCACTGGTCGTCCTCGTGTCCTGGACCGCCGTCGCCGTGCGCCTGCGGGCCAGGAGCACCCAGCTCGAACGGGCGCTGCGGGCCGCGGCCGACGGCACGGCACGCGTCCCGGACGCCGACGCACCGGTGCGCCGCGGCCGGTTCCTGCGCCCGCTCGGCCTGGTCATGCTCGGTCTCGCCGTCGTCACCGGCGCCACCGCGGACATGTGGGGCACAGCCGAGGACCGCGACGGCCGCCGGATCGTGGCCCTTTACCTGGCCGGCCTCGCCGCCACCGCGCTGGCCTCCGCCTGGCTGGGGCGCCACCGCGCCGTCGCGCTGCGCCGGGACCCCGCGCCCGTCCTGCGGGTCCTCGTGCGCGACGACGCGCAGGGCACCACGGAGGTGTACGCGGCCGACGACCTCGCGGCGGGGCGCCCCCTGTTCACGGTGGAACTGACGTCGTACGACGGCGACACCGAGGCGGCCGATGACGAGCCGGACGAGCCGGACGAGGCCGACGAGGAACTGGAGCGGCTGTTCGACGCGGTGGACGACGACACCCCGGGCCCGGTCCGTGAGGCCGTCCTCTACGGAGCTCCCTTCGACGGAGCCGAGGTCGTGGTCGTGAGCGCCGACGAGGATCCGACCCAGCCCCCGCTCACAGAGTGGTCGGCGGGGCCGGTCCGCCCGCTCACCCCGGGCGCGGGCCTGCGGCGCATCACCCGGCAGAAGGCCCGCGAGGCCCGCGGCCGCCGTCTGGAGCAGCAGGTCAGGGAGCGCCACGCGGGGCGGCCCGCCGTACCGGTGCGCCGCTGGCAGGCGGGCTGGCTCGACTGGCTCGCGGCGGCGCTGCTGGTGCAGTGGGGCGGCTGGATCTGCGGGGCCTGGTTCACCGACTGGGGCCCGTCACCCTGGGAGCTGGCCCTCGCCGCCGCGATCGGCCTCTACGGCGCCGTGCGCGTCCCCCAGAAGCTCGCCTGGCGCATCACGGCCGACAGCACGGGCCTGTGGATCACCGGGCTGCGCGGTCCCCGGCACATCCCGTGGGAAGACTTCCGCTCCGTGCGCCGTCAGTCCTTCGAGCTGAAGCTGCGCTGGCGGGACGACAACTGGTCGGTCAGGGCGCCGAAGTGGACGTGGCTGGAGCGGCGGCGCGGCCTGACCCATCCCTACGACACGCTGGCGGCCGAGCTCACGGTCATGCGCGACGACCCCGGGCTCAGACCGACGGGGGAGAGCAGCGGGGCCGATCGCGGGCGGCCGCTCTGGCCCGCGGCCCTGGCGCTGGCCGTGCTGTGGGTCGCGGCGCTGGCCCTGCTGGCCTGAGGCACGGGCCACTGTCCCTGGCGCCAGAGTGATTGTCGGGTGCCGGTAGGGACGCACGCGGCGCGCGCCGGCGCGGTACCTGGCCCGGATGGACAACTCCTATGCTCAGCATCGGCCCGACGGTGACGCCGGGCGCAAGTTGGCCTGCCTGATCGTGGAGATCCCCGCCTTCTACCGCTGGCACCTGAGCGGCGGCATCGCCTATTGCCACGGTGATGGCAGCGCCTGTGCCGCATCCCGCACCGTGCGCTCTGCCCGGGACGTACCCCCACCGCGCAGACCGGCCCGTACATCGAATCCCTGCGCCGCCAACTCGCCGTCCGCACCCGCCGCCTGATCGACACAGGCCGGTTCACCCCAGCCCCTCCCGCTGCCTGCGAGTCAGCCGCCAGCAACGGCCGCCTCGCCCGGCCGGTTGTGCAACTGCTGCTGGGCCGCTGTCTCGCCGACGCCCCATTTGAAGCCATCCAGTGCGGGCCCAGACCCGCCAGCGCCACCGCTGCCTGCAGCCCGTGCTCGACCCCAGCCGCCCCCGAGGGGTATGGGCGCTGCTGCCCGCCAGCCCTCAGCGCGGGCAACTCGCCCTGCCCGCCACGCTCATGGCCGTCCACGATCTCAGCCGCCTGCCCGATCGTCGAAGTCTGCAGCCATGGCTTTCCTTTCAATGGGCTGATCGTCCGTCGTCCGTTTAGTGCGGCCGGCCCGTCCGGGCTGCGGCCATTCGAGTGTGCTGAAGCCGTGTCAGGCGACCGGCGGAAAGCCGATTGATCATGCTGGGCGGGAGCCAACACGCTGTTCCAACTACGAGGAGTACGGCATGCCGATGGACTCGGTGGCTAGATTTCTGGCGGCTCTGAACCCGGAGGATCGGCAGACTGTCGGCGCCGAACCACGCGATGAGCAGGAGGGCCTCGCTGCGGCCTGGGAACGCGAGCTGGAGGCAGACGACGAACTCGACACGCTCGACGAGTTGTCGCCGCCTGCGGCCGAGGCAGAAGCGGCCCGTCGTGTCCTGGATCGCAGAGACGGTTGACCCCCGGCAAAGATGTGCGTCCAGTGACTGAGTGCGCATCAGCTGCAAGTTTTGCCTGGTCCTGGAACTTGATGACCGAGTGGCACCTGTGACACCGGGGCCCCGCGTGATGATTCTGATTTGACTCCTTGCTGACGGGCTGGCCTGGAGCTGAGGGCCAGGCGCAGGCATTTGCCCCGTCAGGTGCCCGGGGTGTCCCGGGGTGCGCAGGGCGAGGATGGCCATGTCGTCGTGGCCGTCGCTGGGATGGTGGTCGGCCAGGGTCTCCAGATGCTCCTGGGCCTTGAGGGTGTCCCGCTCGTCCATATCCTGTCGGTGGTCGTTCTCCACCAGGGAGGAAGCCAGTCGGCCAGTGAGCAGCGCCGGCCTGCTCGGTCTGACCCGCCGGGTCAGACCGAGCAGCCGTGACGGTCACTCGTAGGAGAGGTGGATCTCTCTGAGAGATCTCCGGTGCCGAGGGTGCTGGGTGCGTTGCCGAGGGCGTTCCACACCTTTGCCTGGACGGTTCCGTTCTTGAGATCGCAGGCAGCTCCTGTGGCAGAGATCAGTGCGGCCCGTTCCGTGTAGTGCTCCCAGCCGGCTACGGGATCGGTGGCGAAGTAGCGGGAGGTCTCGCCCCGGTTCCAGCTGCCGTCGCCCGAGCAGTCGTAGGACAGCTGGACCTGCGGGGCGTTGCCCACGGCGCTTCCGGCATCGACGGCCAGGTCGAAGGTCGGCGTGCCGCCGTCGTAGGCCAGGTTCAGCCCGGTGGCGGTGAAAGTTCCGCACGCCGAGGTGGTCGTTCAGTCCGGGGCGTTGCACTTCCCGTGGCTGGACGATGCCGACTCGTTCGTGGCGGCCACTGCGGCCTTCATCGGATGACGGGAGGCTCGCGGATTACGTCGTGGCGTCGCTCGGTTCCTCGTCGGAATGGAGGATCGAGACCTCCAGCTTGCGCAGCAGTCGCGCCAGTTGGCGGCGTTCGGAGGGCGAGAGTCCGCTGAGCATCCGACGTTCGTTGTCGAGGTGCTCCGAGAAGACGGTGTCCACCGTCGCCAGGCCCTTGTCGGTGAGACGTGAGTAAACGACTCTGCGGTCACCGGCGTCCCGTTCGCGGACGATGAGACCGTCGTTCTCCAAACGGTCGATCCGCAACGTCACTCCTGCCGATGAGACCAGTCCGGTGTCAGCGAGCTGTCCGGCCGTCAGCCGGTAGGGATCGCCGGACCGCCGCAAGGCGGTCAGCACGTCGAAGCCGGCCACGGACAGCCCATGACGCTCGATCGATGTGGTCAGCCTCGTGCTGTAGCGCAGGAAGGAGCGGTGGAGGCGCGCGAGGACCTCGAGCGGGCTGGTGTCCAGCTCGGGGCGTTCGCGCGCCCAGTCCTCGATCACGTTCGCGACGGCGTCCCGGTCCGCCGGCCTCGATGCAGCCATGCCCATCCCCTCGTACAGCGCCCGCCACCTTCTCATGGCACTGAGAATCTTACCGCTGAGGTGATAGGCCGGACCGGGGGACGGGCTGCGCAGCCCGATTTACCTGCGGGAACGCCGCCTCAGGCGCTGAATCACCACGACGGCGACCAGCACTGCTGCCGTCGGCACGGCAGCCTTCCTGAGCAGCACGGGCAGCGCGGCCGCTCCGAGGTCCACCGCCTCCGGCTCGGGCGAGAGCCGGCCGGACGACCCCACCACGCCCGTTGTGGCCGCGACGGACGCGGAGCCCCCGGAGTCCCGCAGCAACGCTTCGAGGCGGGTGGCGAACTGCTGAACGATGCGGTCACCGACTTCGGTCATGATGCCCCGGCCGAACTGCGCGGGACGGCCGGTGATGTCGAGGTCCGTGCGCACGCGCACCCGGGTGCCAACCGGGTCGGGGGTCAGCGTCGCGGTGACTGTGGCCGAGGCCGTACCCGCGCCTCGGGTCTCGCTCCCGCTGACGTCGAGGTGCATCGAGCGGGCGGACCCGTCGCGGCTGACGGTGCCCTCGCCGCGGTAACTCATCTGCACCGCACCGACCTTGACCTTGACTCGTCCGGTGAACGAGTCACCGTCGAGGGTGTCCAGTACGGCGCCGGGCATACAGGGTGCGACCCGGCCGAGGTCGAGGAACAGTTTCCAGGCGTCGTCCGGATCCGCCGGGACGGTGAAGGAGTGGTCGAGCTGCATGGGTGTCCAATCAGAGATGGGCCGGCCGTGGCCGGAACGAGGGAGGGCAGGCCGCGGGGGTCTGCGGATTCATGCGTGGGCCGGATTCAGGTTCGGTCGGCCGTCCGGATCAATTCGCGGACCCGGTTGGGTGAGAGCGGTCCTCGGCGCACGACCACACCGAAGGGGCGCAGTGCGTCTTCGACGGCACCGGCCAGCACTGCCTGTGGTGCGATCGCGCCGCCTTCGCCGAGTCCCTTGACGCCGAGGTCGTTCATGGGACTGGGGGTGAAGATCTCGTCCATGTCGAGGTCGGGTATCTCCGAGGACGTGGGCACCAGGTAGTCCATGTATGTGCCGGTGCGGGGCTGGCCGTCGGGGCCGTAGACCATCTCCTCGTAGAGCGCACCGCCGATTCCCTGCGCGATGCCACCGGTGACCTGTCCCTCCGCGATCATCGGGTTGACGATGTTGCCGGCGTCGTGGACGACGACATAGTGCAGGATCTCGATGCCGCCGGTGTGTTCGTCGACCTCGACGACCGCCGCATGTGCTCCGCCCGAGACCGCGAAACCCGGTGGGCGGAAGTGCACGGTCTCACTGATCTCGGTGCCGTATCGCCCGTCGGCGGGTTCGGGGGTGCCGGGCAGCGGGGCCCGTCCGGCCAGCTCCGCCAGCCCCATGGAAGGGCCGCCCGGATCCTTGGACGCCACGACGCCGTCGTTCAGGTGGAGGCCGTCCGCGTCGACGCCGAGCCGGCGCGCCGCCGCTTCGACGATCTTCTCGCGGATCAGCCGGCCGGCCCGGTGGGTGGCGTTCCCCGCGGTGACCAGGGCACGGCTGGCGATGGTGCCCACACCGAACGGGGTGGCCTCCGTGTCTCCGCCGACCACATCGATGACATCGAACGGCACCCCGATGGCGTCCGCGGCGATCTGCGTCATGGAGGTGCGGTGCCCCTGCCCCTGGGAGGGGGCACCGATCGCGAGGCGCACCCTGCCGCTGGGGGCGATGTCGATCCGGGCGGTTTCGAACGGTCCGAGTCCGGTGGCCTCGATGTACATGGCGAATCCGATGCCGATGTACTTGCCGTCCCGGGCGCCTTCGCGCTGCCGTGCGCGTACCCGCTCGACATCCGCCTTGGCCACGGCGCGGCGCAGGAGCTCGGGATAGTCCCCGGAGTCGTAGATCTGCGGTCTGCCCGAACGGTCCACGAGCCCGGTCGCGTACGGCATCGCGTCGGGTCCGACAAGATTGCGCGCCCTCAGCTCCTCGGGCTCGATGCCCAGCTCCGCTGCCAACCGGTCCATTGCGCGTTCCATGGCGAACACCGTCTCCGGGCGTCCGGCTCCCCGGTAGGGCGTGGCGAAGGTGGTGTTGGTGAGCACACCGACGACGTCGATGTCCACGTTGGGGATGCGGTAGGGGCCGAGCAGATGACAGAGGGAGTTGTACGGCACCACAAGGCCAGTCATGTTGTAGGCGCCGAAGTTGACGGTGATCCGGTCGCGTACGGCGAGGAGCCGGCCCTCGGCGTCCGCGGCGAGTTCGATGCGGTGGATCTGCTCACGGGCGTGGGAGGCGGCGGTGAGGTTCTCGTTGCGGTCCTCGCGCCACAGCACGGGGCGGCCGATGCGGCGGGCGGCATGGGGGACGAGGAGCTCCTCGACGTAGAGGATGCCCTTCTGGCCGAAACCGCCGCCGACATCGGCCGCGACGACATGGACCGCGGCGGACTCCAGACCGAGGGTGTGCGCGATGGCGTCCCGGAGCCGGTGCGGGGTCTGGGTGCCCGACCAGACGGTCAGCCTGCCGCTGTACGGATCCACCTGGGCGGAGATCGCGCGGGTCTCGATCGGAGAGGCGACGTACCGGTGGGCCTCGAACCGCTCGCTCACCACGGCGTGAGCGCGGGAGAACGCCGCGTCCGGGTCGCCGACCCGGGCGGCGACCGCGACCGCGGTGTTGTCGGGAAGCTCCTCGTGCAGCACAGGTGCGTCCGGGCTCAGGGAGAGCCCGGGGTCGACGAGCACGGCCAGCGGGGAGTAGCGCACGTCGACGAGTTCGAGGGCGTCCTCGGCGAGGTAGCGGTTCTCGGCGAAGACGACGGCGACGGGCTGGCCGACGTAGAGGACCTTGTCGAGGGCGAGGAGGGGCATGGGAGTCATGCGGACCACCGGATCCAGGAGCTCGGCGAGCCCCGGCGGGGTGCGCAGTTCCTCCTTGTTCAGCATCGCCGGAAGGTCCGCCACGTCGTCGCCGGTCCACACCGCGACGACGCCGGGCGCGGCCAGGGCCGCGCTCACGTCGACGGAGTCGATGCGGGCGTGGGCGTGCGGGCTGCGCACAAACGCGGCCTCGACGGCTCCGGGCAGGGCGATGTCGTCGACGTATCGGCCGTTGCCGCGCAGCAGCCGGTCGTCCTCGACGCGCGGGACGGATCGGCCGATCCACCCGCCGTCGCCGTGCCGGTGCAGGTCGGAGTCGTGGGACATGCGGGTCACTCCCCGAAGCGCTCGTCGAGTGCCTGGCACACGGCACGGCGGATGTTGCGGTAGCCCGTGCACCGGCACAGATGCCCGCTGAGGGCGTCGGCGACCTGTTCCTCGTCCGGGCGGTCGGACTGCTCGGTGAGCGCGGTCGCCGTCATCACGAACCCGGGCGTGCAGAAGCCGCACTGCATGCCGTGGCACTCGTGGAAAGCACGCTGTACGGAGGTGAGGGGGGCGTCGCCGGGTGCGAGGCCCTCGACCGTGCGGATCTTGGCGTCCTGGCACTGCACGGCCAGGGTCAGACAGGTACGCACCGGCTCGTCGTCGACAAGGACGGTGCAGGCCCCGCAGACTCCGTGCTCGCAGCCGACATGCGTGCCCGTGAGACCGAGCCGGTCGCGCAGGAAGTCGCTGAGGAGCAGCCGGGACTCGACCTCGGCGGTGACCGGCCGGCCGTTGACGGTGAGCGTGATCTCGTGCCAGGCGGAGGGCTCGGCGAGCGGCGGCTTACGCGCCGCGAGCGGGGTGGGGACGGACGGGGTCATCAGCAGCGCTCCCAGGCGGTGGTGCAGGCGCGGACGAGGAGATGGGCGGCGCCTTCGCGCCGGTACTCGGCGGTGGCGTGGACGTCGTCGGAGGGTGTGAGACGGGACAGCGCGGCGCCGGCCGCGGCGGCGAGGGCCTGCTCGTCGGCTTCGCTGCCCACCAGTGCGTCCTCGGCGGCGGCCAGACGTACGGGTACGGGGGCTACGCCGCTGAAGACCACGCGGGCCGCCCGGACGGTGCCCTCCCCGGAGCTCCGCTCCAGCACGACCGCCACGCCCACCGTGGCGAAGTCGCCATGTCTGCGGGTCAGTTCCTCGAAGGCCCAACCGTGATGCGCCGGGAGCGGGGGGAACACGACCTCGGTGAGCAGCTCGTCCGCCTCGACGGCGGTGGAGAAGGTCGCGACGAAGAAGTCCTCGGCGGTGACGGTGCGGGTGCCGCGCGGCCCGGTGATCACGAACCGGGCGTCCAGGGCGAGGGCCGCGGTGGGCAGCTCGGCGGCCGGGTCATGGTGGGCGAGACTGCCGCAGACGGTGCCGCGGTTGCGGATCTGCGGGTGACCGATGTGCTCGATCGCGGCGGCCAGCAGCGGCCACCCTTCCCGTACGGCGCTGTCGGCAGCGGCCCGGCCCTGCCGCACGGCGGCGCCGATGCGGAGGTTGCGCGCCGCGTCCACGTGAAGACGGCCGAGCTCGGGGATCCGGGTGATGTCGACGAGCAGCTCGGGCCTGGCCAGGCGCATGTTCAGCATGGGGATCAGTGACTGGCCGCCCGCTACGACCTTTGCCTCCCGTTCCTCGTCGGCGAGGAGGGCGACCGCCTCGCCGACGGTGCTGGGGGCGGTGTAGTCGAAGGTTGAGGGTTTCAACCTGCTCCACGGTCCTCTCTGGTCGTCGTCGCGCCGTTGCATTCGACACGTACAGATCTATCTAGTACCTGAAATGATTTACACTAAAGTTTCTTCCTGGCAAGAGGCTGTCCGAAATTTCCCAGTCCGAGGTGAGCGATATGCGACACGTCATCGACCAGGCAGTCGCCTGGCAGCGCTCCGGAACCCGCTTCGCCATGGCGACCGT
>NZ_JBHWVI010000079.1:0-18709 GCF_042737005.1 Streptomyces sp. NPDC060027 | reverse complement strand
GCTCGGCTCCGCACGCGCCGGGCGCGTCGATGCTGGTGTCGGAGGAGGGCCGTGTCGTCGGCAGCGTCTCCGGCGGCTGTGTCGAGTCCGCAGTCTGCGCGATCGCGGAGGAGGTGCTCGCGGGCGCCGCCCCGACGGTCGAGCGCTGGGGGGTCGGCGACGAGGACGCCTTCGAGGTCGGCCTGACCTGCGGGGGCACGATCGAGGTGCTGATCCGTGAGGTGGGCCCCGAGGTGCCGCTCGGCCGGATCGCCGCCGATCTCGCGGCCGGCGTGCCGGTGGCTCTGGTCACTCCCGTCGGTGGCGGCGGGGGACTGGCCGTCGGCGGTGGGACGGTGACTGGCTCGCTGGGTGATCCGCAGGCGGACCGGGCGGCTGCCCTGGCCGCCGACGGCATGCTGGGACGGGCCGCGAGCGGCCTTGTGACCAGCGGAAACGCTGCGGACGGCGACATTGCCTGCGCACCGGAGCGGGAGCTGCTGGTGCAGTCGTTCGCCTCCCGGCCGCAGCTGCTGATCTTCGGTGCGGCCGAGTTCGCCCGCCCCCTGGCAGGCATCGGTGCCGCGCTCGGGCACCATGTGATGGTCTGTGACGCCAGGCCCGCCTTCGCGGCGCCCGAGCGCTTCCCGGGCGCCGACGAGGTAGTCACCGACCGGCCCGACCGGTGGTTCCGCGCCCGGGAGGATCAGTTCGACGCGACGACCGCGGTGTGCGTGCTGACCCATGACCATCGCTTCGACGTGCCGGTCCTCGCGCTCGCGCTGCGCAGCAGGGCCGGATACGTGGGAGCCATGGGCAGCCGCCGCACGCATGAGGACCGGCTCGCACGACTGCGTGCGGCAGGCACCACCGAGGCGGAAATCGCACGGCTGCGTTCCCCGGTCGGCCTGGATCTCGGCGGTCGGGGACCCGAGGAGACGGCCGTGTCGATCATGGCCGAGATCATCGCGGTGCGGCGCGGCGGCAGCGGGCTGCCGCTCACCGACCGGCTCGGTCCCATACATAGAGTGTGACCGTTTTTGAACGTCTGTTTTTATGAACACTCGTTTAATGTGAGGGCTGTGGATCCAAAGAGCAAGGGCCGTCGAGAGACGGCCACAAGCCCCGTACCCGAGGCCGGGCAGCCCCCGGCCGCGCCGCGCCGTCCCGGCTCCCACGACCCGGAAGGCAATCGCCGTGCGGTTCTCGATGCCGCCCGCCGGCTGTTCGGGGCGCACGGCTACAAGGCCGTCGGGGTCCGCGCCATCGCGGCCGAGGCCGGGGTGACGCCGGGTCTGGTGATGGCGTACTTCGGGACCAAGGACGGTCTGTTCCGCGAGGCGGTCGGAGGCGGAGCGGGCGTCACGGGTGACGTGCTCGGCGCAGACGGCGATGGCGATGTACCGGCAGCCCTTGCCCACGCCTACCTGGACCGCTGGGACCGGCTGCCGGCCGATGATCCCTGGCCCGCGCTGATCCGCTCGGCGGCCAGCCACCCGCCGAGCGCCGAACTGCTGCGCACGATCCTGGAGAAGCAGGTCGGCGCCCCCCTCGCGAGGCTGCTCGGCGACTCGGCCGAGTCGGACGTGCGCGTCGCCATGGTCCGCAGCGTCCTCTTCGGCGTGATCATGGAACGCTATGTCTTCGCGCACGAACCGGCGGTCTCCGTCCCGACCGGGGAGCTGGCTCCCGCGCTGACGGACGTGCTCACCACCGCCTTCGGCGACGCGCTCCGTCCCGCCCGCGAGCAGGTGCGCGGCACCGAGGTCACGGGCGAGGCGGCGTCCGTACGCGCCGAGAGTCCGGAGGCGGAGCGCCCGCAGGCCGAGCGCCCGGAAGCCGAGCGCCACACCCGGTGGTCCGTGCCGGCGCCCCCCGTCACCGACGAATCCGCCACATCCCTGTTCGACAGGCTTGGCGAGTGTGCCCAGCGACATCAGGCGCTCGTCGGCAGGACTGTCCGCGAGTACGGCATCAGCCTGCCCGCCTACGAGGTGCTCGCCACCCTGCGCGACGCAGGAGAGCCCTACCGCCGGACGATGGGCGAGGTGGCGGCCGCCGGCACGGTCCGCGCGGGCGGCCTCACCCAGCACGCGGACCGTCTGGAGGCGGTGGGCCTGATCCGGCGGGAGCGCGACGCGAATGACCGCCGGATCGTCCGGCTGTGCCTCACCCCGGAGGGCATCGCGCTGTCCGACCGGGTCTTCGCCGCTCGGTCCGCCCAGGAGCGTGAGCTGCTTGCCGGGCTCGGGCCCGCGGACCGGCGCCGGCTGTCGGGGCTCCTCGGCGCTCTGGGGCAAACGCTCGGGGCCGGTGTCCCGGAGCAGTGATCGCTGCTACGGGACACCGGCCCTCTCCCGGCCCGCCGGGTGCGTCAGGAGTTGAGCTCCTCCAGCGTTTTGCCCTTGGTCTCGATCGCGAACCAGGCGATCGCGGCGCCCACCGCGGCTACCACGGCGAGCTGCGCGAAGACGAGCCCCAGGCTGCCGCCCGCTCCGATGATCGCGCCTACGGTTATCGGACCGAGAATGACGCCGAGCCGGTTCCACAGGCCGCCGAACGCCGCCCCCTTGGCCCGGTTGGCCGTCGGGTACATCTCGGGTGAGTACAGGTAGAGCCCCGCGTTGATCGCGTACAGGAAGAACGTCGTGCACGAGGCGAAGACGGCGACCTGACCGCCCGAGGTCGCACCGAGCAGGGCAAGCACGCCCAGCGAGAGCACGGTGCCGACGAGCGCGCCGATCAGGGCGGGCCTCCGGCCGATACGGTCGACCAGGAGGGCCATGATGAGGGTGCCGAGCAGACCGGTGATGTTGCTGACCAGGGTGAAGACGAGCGCGGTGGTCAGATCCAGGTCGAACTGCTTCGTGTAGAGCGACGGCAGCCAGACGGAGATGCCGTGGTTCACGTAATAGGCGACGAACCACAGCCCCGACAGGACCGCTGTACGCCGTAGGTAGCGGCCCTGGAAAAGGTCGCGCAGGCGGCCCTGGGATACCTCGTCGGGCGCACCGGCGGCAGGGGCGGGCAGTGGCTCGGCTGTGGCGCGGACGACCTCGGCCTCGATGCGGGCGATGGCCTCCTCCGCCTCCTGCGTTCGTCCGCGGGCCAGCAGCCAGCGCGGGGACTCCGCGACGTGGCGCGGGAGAACGGCGGCGAGCAGTACCGGGAGAGCGCCGAGGACGAACATGGCGCGCCAGCCGAAGTTGGGGACCACCCACACGGCGACCAGGGTGGCGGCCGCCAGTCCCGCCGGGAAGATCATCTCGTACAGCAGGACGAAACGGCCCCGCTTGTCGGAGCGGGCGATCTCGTTGATGTACGTGGCTGCGACGGGCACGACTCCGCCGATGCCGAGGCCCTGGACGAACCGGAAGAGCGAGAAGGTCTCGATGCTGCCCGAGCAGGCGACGGCGAGGCTGGCCAGGGCAGTGACGGCGACGCCCAGTGCGACGGTGCGCACACGGCCGATCCGGTCGCCCATCCAGCCCGCTGCCACGGCGCCGAGCAGCATGCCGATGGAGGCGGAGGTCACGGCGAAGGTGGCCTGGCCGGTGGTCAGGTGCCATTCCCTCATCAGGACGGGAAGTGCGGAGGCGGCCAGCAGCTGGTCGAACGCCTCGAAGAAGGTGACGGCGCCGATCAGAAACCGGACTTTGACGTGCCAGCGTGATTGCGGCAGTCGTTCAAGTCTCGCGGCTATGGAGCCGATTGCTGGCTTGCCGGCCACAGTCGTCATGGAGGGGTTCCTTCCGCGGGCTGAGCAGTTGCGGAGACAGTAGGTTCCAATGACTAAGCGGTCAATGGTTAAGAGCTTAGGAATCTAGTCTCCGGCGACTCGGTGTCCATCATCGGCCTCGCGGAGTGCGTGCTCAAGGCATGGAAGGCAACGATTTCACCCCGGGTTCTTGCGTAAGAATAGTTAAGCGCTTAGATTTCTAGCACTTCGAAGGTTCCGAGTGGCGGCACGCGCCCCCTGCGTCCGTACCCGCAGCCCACCTGCCCCCCCCCACCCCGCCCGGAGGTACACCCGTGCCGCACTTCCCCACCGACATCCTCATCGCGGGCCAGTGGCGACAGGGTGCGGGAGAACCCCTCGACACCATCGACCCGGCGAACGGCCGCATCCTCGCCACCGTCCACACCGCCACAGCCGACGAGGTCGACGAAGCGGCCGAAGCAGCGGCGAAGGCGGCGGCGGACCCGGCCTGGCGGGACCTGCTCGCCCATGAGCGCGCCCGGCTGCTGCACCGCATCGCCGAGCTGACCGAGCAGTCGGCCGAGGAGCTCGCCGCGGTGCAGACGGCCGACACCGGCAAGACCCTCACCGAGACCCGCGCCCTCGCGCTCAGTGCTGCAGGCACCTTCCGCTACATGGCGGCAGCCCTGGAGTGCGCCGAGGACTCGGTCACGCCGTCCCGCGGCCCGTACGTCACCATGAGCGTGTACGAGCCGCTCGGTGTCGTCGGGGCGATCAACCCCTGGAACTCTCCCGTCGCCAGCGACGCGCAGAAGATCGCACCCGCGCTCGCCGCCGGGAACGCGGTCCTGCTCAAGCCGGCGGCCTGGACCCCTCTGGTCTCCCTCGCCCTCGGCCGGCTGATCACCCAGGCCCTCGACGAGTTCCGCCTGCCCACCGCCCTGCTCTCGGTACTCCCGGGCAGCGGCCGGGTGGTCGGTGACGCAGTCGTACGCCACCCCCTCGTCGCCCGCGTCGGATTCACCGGCGGTACCGGAACCGGCAGGTCCATCGCCACGATCGCCGCCCAGAAGCTCATCCCCGCCTCGCTGGAGCTCGGCGGCAAGTCGCCGACGATCGTGCGCGCCGACGCCGACGTCGAGCAGGCCCTGGCCGGCGTGATGTTCGGGATCTTCTCCTCCAGCGGCCAGTCCTGCATCGCCGGCTCACGGCTCTTCGTGGCCCGCGAGATCTACGACACCTTCGTCGGTGAACTCGTCGAGCGCGTCCGCAAGCTGCGCGTCGGCCCCGGCACCGAACCGAGCACCCAGGTCGGCCCCCTGGTGCACCACAGCCACCGCGACTCCGTCGCGGCCTACGTGGACCTCGCCCGCTCCGAGGGCGCACGGGTCCTGTGCGGCGGGTCGGCGCCTGAGGGGCAGCGGTACGAGGACGGCGCGTACTACCTGCCGACGGTCCTGGAAGGACTGCCCAACACCTCGCGCACCTGCCAGGAGGAGATCTTCGGCCCCGTCCTGGTCGCCTTGCCCTACGACGACGAGGACGACCTGGTCCGCCAGGCCAACGACTCCGTCTACGGGCTGGCCTGCGGCATCTGGACCCGTGACCTGCGGGCCGCCTGGCAGCTCGCCCGCCGGATCGAGGCCGGCACGGTCTGGATCAACACGTACAAGCAGTTCAGCGCCTCCACCCCGTTCAGCGGATGGAAGGACAGCGGCCTCGGCACCGAGAAGGGCCGCGACGCGATCCGCGCCTACCAGCGCCAGAAGTCCCTGTACTGGGGCACCTCAGGCCACCCGCTTCCATGGGCCAACTGACCCGGCCGCACGCACGCACGTCCGTCCGCCCGCCCGTCTGGAGAGACCGATGCACCAACCACCCCCCGGTCCGATCGCCCGGCTCCGCTCACTGCGCTACGTCGAGCTGCATACCCCGGCCTTCACAGAGACCGCCGACTTCTACGAAGAGGTCTGGGGTCTGGAGACCGTCGAGTCGGACACCCGTGCCCGCTGGCTGCGCGGCACGGGCGACGAGCACCACGTTCTCCATCTGTCCGAGCGGGAGCGGGTCGGACTCGGCCGCCTCGCGTTCGCCGTCGCGACCCCCGACGAGGTCGACGAGGCCGCGCGGCGCCTCGAGGCACGCGGCATCGTCCCCGTCCTCGGGCCCGGCCCGCTGGATCAGGCGGGCGGCGGCTACGGGCTGCGGTTCACCGATCCCGAAGGGCGCCTCATCGAGATCAGCGCCCAGGTCGAGGCGGTCGTCCCGCGCGGCCGGGACGGCGCCGTGCCCGTCGGGGTGACGCACGCCGTGCTCAACACCACCGACATCGACGCCGCAGTCACCTTCTACTGCGAGGTACTGGGGCTGCGCGTCTCCGACTGGTCCGAGCACCAGATGGCGTTCCTGCGCTGCAACGCGGACCACCACTGCATCGCGTTCAACCAGGCCGAATGGACCTCGCTCAACCACGTGGCGTACGAGATGACCTCGGTCGACCACTTCATGCGGGGCCTCGGCCGGCTCCGTCACCACGGCATCAGCCCCCAGTGGGGCCCCGGCCGGCACGGCCCCGGGAACAACACCTTCTCCTACTTCACCGACCCGTCCGGACTGGTCTGCGAGTACACCTCCGAGGTCGCCCAGATCGTCGAGGACGCCTGGATCGCCCGGGTGTGGCGGCGGGTGCCGGACCTGTCCGACCTGTGGGGGACGGCGGGACCGCCGTCCAAGGAGATCCGCTGCCACATGGCGGGCGCGCCGGACCCCGGCCCGCTCGCTCCCCTCGACGCCCAGGAGGCCACCGCATGAGCACCGTACGCAAAGTCGGCATCGTCGGCTGGGGCGCGATCGGCCGGGTCGTCGGCACCGCCCTCGCCGAGGGCCGGGTGGGTGGCGCAGAGCTGGTGTGCGTCGTCGACAACCGTCCGCTCGGCGAAGCCGCACCGGCGCGGCAGGCCACCTTCGAGGAGGCACTGGAGGTGTGTGACCTGATCGTCGAGGCTGCGGGCCAGGGTGTCGTACGGGAATGGGGCGAGCGGGTGCTGGAATCCGGCACCGATCTGCTGGTCGCCTCCACCGGAGCGCTGACCGACGAGGAGCTCGCGAAGCGGCTGCTCGCGGCGGGACCCGGCCGGGTGTACTTCACCGGTGGTGCCGTGGGCGGCCTCGACCTGCTCCAGGCAGCACGCTCCCTGGGCCCGCTCGACGAGGTGCGCCTCACCACCACGAAGCTGCCCGCGACCCTCGAACAGCCCTGGATGGACGAGGAGTTGCTGGCCCGTATGCGGTCGGCGACCGGCCCGGTCGTGGTCATGTCCGGCACCGCCCGCGAGGTCCCGGTCAAGTTCCCCAAATCGACGAATGTGGCTGCATCCGTCGCGCTGGCCGTCGGCGACCTGGACGCTGTGCGGGTCCAGGTCGTCGCCGACCCGGCGGCGCACCGCACACGCCATGTGATCGAGGCGTCGGGCGCACACGGTGCGTACCGCTTCGAGGTCGCCCACCTGCCCGACCCCGGCAATCCGGCCACCAGCCAGGTGGTTCCGTACGCGGTCCTGCGCAGCCTCGCCGCGCTCGCCGGGCGGACGGGCCAGATCCTGTGAGCGCCCGCGCCGACGTCCACGTCGAAGAGGGCGGTGATCGGGGCCCCCTGCTGCTGTGCCTGCACGGGATCGGCTCGTCGTCGGCAGCGTTCGCCCCGCAGCTCGCCGAACTCTCCTCGTACGTGCGGGTCGTGGCCTGGGACGCCCCCGGTTACGCCAGGTCGCCCGACCCCGAGGAACCGCTCGGCCTGGACGACTACGCTGACGCGGCAGCCGCTCTCATCCGTGAACGCGCCTCGACCGCGCACGTCCTCGGAGTGTCCTGGGGCGGCGTGATCGCCCTGCGGCTCGCCGCCCGCCACCCGGAGCTCGTCGCCTCGCTCATCGTCGCCGACTCCAGCCCAGGCTCCGGCACCGACGAGGCGAAGGCCAAGGGCATGCGGGCCCGGGCCACCGAGCTTGCCGAGCTCGGCCCACGCGCCTTCGCCGAGGGACGCGGACCGCGGCTGGTGTCGCCCGGCGCCCCCGACGAGCTGGTCCGCCGGGTCGTGGACACCATGGCCGCCTCGGTACGGCTGCCCGGCTACGCGTACGCCGCCGAGTCTATGGCCGCCGCCGATCTGCGCGCCGAACTCCCCTCGATCGCCGCGCCCACCCTCGTGCTGTGCGGCGAGCAGGACCGGGTCACCGGCATCGAGGCGAGCCAGGCCATCGCCGGAGCCATCCACAAGACCGCCTACGTGATCGTCAAGGACGCCGGTCACCTGGCCAACCAGGAGCAGCCCGGGCACTTCAACGCCTGGGTGCTCTCCCACCTCCGCATCACCGCATCCATCCCCGAGTAGGAGCTACCCCCATGCCTCTGACGACCACCGAGTACGACAACGGCGGCGACCTCACCGCGTACACCGACTCCCTCATCGCCACGAAGGCCTCCCGCGTGGCGGACTTCGACACCCTTTCCTTCCAGGAGAAGGCCGGCGCGCAGTTCCGCCGCGGCCAGATCCGGTATGTCGGCTCGGGTGCCACCGGCAACCACGAGAACGACAGCCGTATCCTCCCGTCCGGTGGGTTCACCTTCTCCAACATGCTGCTGCCGCCCGGCGCCGAAGGCCCGGCCCACACCCACCACGACGTCGAGGAAGCCTTCTTCGTCCTGGAGGGCGAGGTCAAGGTCGGCATCCACCGCGGCCCGGACGAGGCCGAGTACCGCACTCTCGGCTACCGCGACATGATCGTGGTCCCGGCCGGAGTGACCCGTTCGCTCAAGAACGAGGGCGACACCGACGCCCTGTTCTGCGTCGTCATCGGCACCCAGAAGCCGCAGGTGCCGACCTACCCCGAGTACTCGCCGATGCACGGCGTCACCCGTGGCTGACCAGCCCCCGGCCGACGCACGCACTGTCGTCGTCACCGGTGCGGGCCGTGGCCTGGGACTGGCCATGGCCCGCCGGGCAGGTGCCGACGGCTTCCGGGTCGTCGTCGCCGAACTGGAACAGGAACGGGGCGAGCACGCCGTCGCGGAACTGTGCGCGGAGGGCATCGACGCCCACTTCGTACGCTGCGACGTCGCCGACCCCGACTCGGTGGCCGCGTTGGCCGCCGCCGTACGCGAGATCGGCCCCGTGTACGGCGTGGTCAACAACGCGGCCCTCGCCAACGGTGTGGGCGGCAAGGAGTTCCAGGACATCGACATCGAGGTGTGGGACCGGCTGATGGCGGTCAACGCCCGCAGCCCCTGGCTGGTGTCGAAGGCGCTGTACCCGCTCTTCGCGACGCCGGGGCGGATCGTCAACATCGCCTCGGACGCCGCGCTCTACGGATCCCCCCGCCTCGCCCACTACATCGCCTCCAAGGGCGCGGTCATCGCACTCACCCGTGCCATGGCACGCGAACTCGGCGACAAGGGGATCACCGTGAACGCGGTCGCCCCCGGACTCACCGAGTGCGAGGCGACCGAGACCGTGCCCGCCGAACGGCACGACCTCTACCGAATGAACCGGGCCATCTCCCGGCCGCAGCAGCCCCACGACCTCACCGGGATCGTCTCCTTCCTGCTCGGCGAGGAATCCCGCTACCTGACCGGACAGGTGATCGCCGTCAACGGCGGCTTCACCATGAACTGAACTGCAAGGGACACGAGTTATGGATCTGGGACTCGCCGACCGCACCATCGTGGTCACCGGCGGCAGCTCGGGCGTCGGCCTGGCCACGGTCCGCGCCCTGCTCGACGAGGGGGCCCGCGTCGCCACCTGTGGCCGTGACGCCGACCGGCTCGCCAAGATGGCAGCCGACCTCGGCGCCGGACACGACCGCCTGCTGACCGCAGTGTGCGACGTCCGGGACGCGGGCGCCGTGGTCGACTTCGTCCGCCGGACCGCCGAGGAGTTCGGCGGCATCGACGGACTCGTCAACAACGCCGGACAGTCCCGGATGAAGGGTCTCGACGACTCCACCGTCGAGGACTGGCGCGACGAGCTGGAGTTGAAGTTCGCCGGAGTGCTCAACCCCCTGCAGGCCGCGCGCCCGCATCTCGCCGCCTCCGGCGCGGCGAGCGTCGTCAACATCAACGCGGTGCTCGCCAAGCAGCCCGAGCCCCGGCTGATCACGACGAGCGCCGCCCGGGCGGGCATCCTCAACCTCTCCAAGTCCCTGTCGGCCGAACTCGCCGGCGACGGCATCCGGGTCAACTCCGTCTGCCTCGGCCTCATCGACACCGGCCAGTGGACGAGGCGCTACGCAGCCGCGGACTCCGGCCGGACCTACGAGGACTGGCAGGCGGAACTGGCCGCCGACCGGGGCATAGCCCTCGGCCGCCTCGGCCAGGCCGAAGAGGTCGCGTTCGCGGTCCTCACCCTGCTCTCGCCCCTCGCCTCGTACATCACCGGCACCAGCATCGACGTCTGCGGCGGCGTCGGCCGCTCCATCCTCTGAGGAGACACCATGCGTTACGACAACGGAGGCGATCTCCTCGTCGCCGTCCTGCGGGAACTTGGCATCGACACCGTCTTCGGCATCGTCAGCGTGCACAACCTGCCGCTCGTCGAGGCCGTCGACCGCGAACTGCGTTTCGTGCCCGTGCGGCACGAGGCATCCGCCGTGAACGCCGCGGACGCCTACGGACGTGCCCGGGGCACGCTCGGCTGCGCATTGACCTCCACCGGTACGGGAGCCGGCAACGCGGCCGGATCGCTGATCGAAGCGCTCAGCGCGGGCAGCTCCGTACTGCACGTCACCGGCCAGGTGGAGAGCGAATTCCTCGGCAGCGGCCGGGGCTTCATCCACGAGACGAAGGACCAGCTCGGCATGCTGAGCGCGGTCTCCGCCCACGCCGCGAGTGTGCCGGACGCCGAGCAGGCGGGCCGGATCCTGCGCGAGGCGGCACGCGCCGCGCTCACCGCACCGGGCGGCCCGGCGAGCGTGGAGTGGCCGATCGACCTCCAGTTCGCGGCCCAGACCGACGAGCCGGCCGAGCTCCCCGCAGCCGCCGTCCCGGCTCCCACGGGGAGTGAACTCGCCGCAGCCGGCGCCCTTCTGGCCGCCGCCCGCCGCCCGCTGATCTGGGCAGGTGGCGGCGTGGTCACCGCCGGGGGCGAGCTGGCCGGGCTGCTGGAGGCTACCGGAGCGGGACTGCTGACCTCGAACTCCGGGCGCGGCGCGGTCCCCGAGGACCACAAGCAGGTCATCGGCAACTTCGCCACCACCCCCGCGGTGCGCGCCCTGCTCGCCGACGCGGACGCGCTGCTCACCATCGGCACGCACTTCCGCTCCAACGAGACCGCCGACTACACCCTGGAACTCCCCGGGGCGCACATCCAGATCGACATCGACAAGGACGCGCTGGGCCGGGTGTACCCCGTCGCCCACGCCCTGCACGGCGACGCCGCCGCCACTCTGGCCGCTCTGCTGCCGCACGCCCGGCCCTCCGAGAGTGGCTGGACGGATCGCGTGGGCGCCGTACGCACCGAGGTGCGGGCACTCCTGCACGACAACATCGGACCGCAGGCCGCGATCTGCGACGCGATCCGCGCGGCGCTGCCCCGCGAGGCGGTCGTGGCGCGCGACGTCACGATCCCCTCCAGCAGCTGGGGCAACCGGCTGCTGGAGATGTACGACCCGCGGGACAACGTCTTCCCGCGCGGCGGCGGCATCGGACAGGGGCTCGGCATGGGGATCGGTGCGGCGCTCGCACGGCCCGACGCGCCCACGGTCGTCATCGGCGGCGACGGCGGACTCGCCGTCCACCTCGGCGAGCTCCTCACCCTTGCCCAGGAACGGCCCCGGCTGACCCTGATCGTCTTCAACGACCGCGGCTACGGAGTCCTGCGCAACATGCAGGACCGTTACAGCGAGCGCCGCTCAGGGGTCGACCTGGCCACCCCCGACTTCGAACTGCTGGCCCGCGCCTGCGGGTTGCCGTACCTGCGGATCGCTGCCGAGGAGCACGCCGGCCCGGTGCTCGCCGAGGCCGTCGCCTCCAACGGTCCGACGCTCGTCGAGGTCGATCTGACGGCACTCGGACCGATGAAGGTCCCGTTCACCCCACCCGTGAGGATCCCGGGCCAGTAGCCCGGTCACGTCACTGCCGGTAAGGAGGCAACAGGCCATGAGCGAGCACTCGCTGCAGCTGGTCGTCCATCGAATGACCTGGGAGGCACAGGGCGTACTCTCCGTCGAACTGACGCACCCCGACGGCAAACCCCTGCCGGCGTGGACGCCCGGCGCACACCTCGACGTCCATGTCGGGGGCCAGGTACGCCAGTACAGTCTGTGCGGCGACCCGAACGTGCCGGACGTCTACCGCATCGGTGTGCTCAACGAACCCTCCTCGCGGGGCGGTTCGCGGTTCGTGCACACACAGCTGCGCCCCGGGCAGCCGGTCACGGTCTCCGAACCGCGCAACCACTTCGCGCTGGAGGACGCCGACGCCTACCTGTTCGTCGCCGGAGGCATCGGGATCACCCCGCTGCTGGCGATGGCCGGGGAGGCGGCCCGCCGGGGTGCCGCCTGGCGGATGGTCTACGGAGGCAGAGGGCGGGCGTCGATGGCGTTCACCTCCGAACTCGCCGCGCTCGGCGGCGATGTCACCCTCGTCCCGCAGGACGAACTGGGCCACATCGACCTGGATGCCGCGCTCGCGGAGCTGCCCGACGGCACGCTGGTGTACTCCTGCGGTCCCGAGCCCCTGCTCGCGGCCGTCGAGGCGCGCTGCCCCGAGGACCGGCTGCGCCTGGAACGGTTCGCCGCACCGTCCGTGGAACGCACCGGTGACGACGAGGAGTTCGAGGTCGAGTGCCGCACCTCCGGGGTGACCCTCACCGTCGGCGCAGGCACCTCCATCCTCGACGCCGTCGAGGGCGCCGGCATCGACGCACCGAGCTCTTGCCGTGACGGGATCTGCGGATCCTGCGAGACCCGGGTGATCGAGGGCACCCCCGACCACCGGGACTTCCTGCTCAGCGAGGCCGAACGTGCCACCTGCGCCACGATGATGATCTGCGTCTCGCGGTGCGCCTCACGGAGCCGGCTCGTCCTCGACCTGTAACACCTTTCCCCCCGCGCTTTAAGGAGACACCGTGACCGACACCTGGCCGTACCTGGACGTCCACCAGTCCCGTACTCACGAGCCGACCCCGTACGAGTACAGGCTCGCCGCGACCCTCGAGGAGGTCTTCACCAAGGAGGGCCACGAGCTGGCCGACGTGGTGCGCGGACTCAACGCCCGCCAGGTCCACGCCGGCGACGGCACACCGTGGACCGAGGAATCCTTCCGCGCCGAGATGAACCGACTGGGAGCCTGACCATGACGCTGTCGTCCTCCGCCACGGCGGACCACATCTACGCCACCGGCCTGCGCAACCAGTGGCACCCCGTCCTCCCCTCGCGCTTCGTCGCCTCCGGCGCGATGCGCAAGGTGACCGCGCTCGGCGAGCAGTGGCTGCTGTTCCGCCGCTCCGACGGCGCCCTGTCCATGCTCGCCGACCGCTGTCCGCACCGCGGTGCACCGCTCTCTCTCGGCAAGCACCTCGGTGACCGGGTCGCCTGCTGGTACCACGGCGTCGAGGTCGAGTCCGACGGGACGGTCTCCTCCGTCCCCGGGCTGCCCGGCTGCAGCCTGGAGGGCAAGAAGCTGGTCACCTCGCTGCCGGTTCGCGAGGTCGCGGGCGTGATCCTCGCCTACTTCGGCGACGAGGAGCACCCGCAGCCTGTCGAACTGACGCTCCCGGAGCCTCTGACAGACCCCGAGGTGGACGTGTTCCTGTGCTACGCCGAGTGGAACTCACCTTGGCGCTACGCCGTGGAGAACCTGCTCGATCCGATGCACGGCGCCTTCCTCCACCACGATTCGCACACCATGTTCGATGGTGACACCACGGCCAAGTTCCGTATCCGGGAGACCGACCGCGGCTACTTCTTCGAGAAGACCGACCAGCGCGGAGTCAACTTCGACTGGGTGGAGCTGTGCCGCACCGGAGTGGACTGGGTCGACCTGTCCATCCCGTACCCACCGTCGGCCGGCCCCGGCGGACCGTTCGGGATCGTGGGCATGGTCTGCCCGGTGGACGAGCAGCGCAGCGGCGTCTTCTTCTGGCGCTACCGCCGGGTCGAGGACTGGCAGCGCGCCTCCTGGCGCTTCCTCTACCGAACGCTGATCGAGAAGCGCCACTGGGACGTGCTGGAGCAGGACCGCGTCATGCTGGAGGCCATGCCGGCGGACGCCGACCAGCGGGAGAACCTGTACCAGCACGACCTGGGCGTGGTGCGGCTGCGCCGGCTGTACCGTGCGGCGGCCGAGACACAGTCGTCGGCGGGCGCCTGACGGCTCGCCGTTCATCATTGAGTACGAGCGGGGCGTCGATGCCGGCGTCATCCACCAGGGATCGTTCTACTTCTCGTGGCCGATGGATCACCGGGCCGAGTTCGAGCACCTGGTCCGCGACCGGCTCGGGACACTCACCCCTGGCCCAGCCGGGCTGCCGCCCACACCGCTTCGAGTGGATCGAGGGACCCCGTTGCCCAATTGCCTATGCGGCGAGGTCGAGGGTGGCGAGGTGTGATGTGCGAGTAGTTGCCCGGTCCACCAGGCATCGAGTCGGAGCACAAGCCGCTGGAGGAGGTCTCACCCTGATGATCAGCGGCCGGCCTCAGAACGGGCCGGCCGAAACCAGCAGGGCACCCGCCACCGCACTCGTCCTCGCCGTCGACAGTTGCGCAGCCGCAGGGAGCGCCCGGCCGCTGCACCGGGTTCCCGAGCTCAGCCTCCCGCGTTCGGCGGCAGCCCGCGCCAGAGGCTTCCGAACCGCGGCCCGGAAGCCGACCGAACCCACGGGCACCCCATGGCCAATTGGTCTGTACTAGGACGTGTTTGAGATGTTGGTCAGTGTCTCGTTCCGCGTACGCTCGGATCATGGTGCAAAGCCGGGCGGAAGACGTGGACAGCTATCTCGCCGAGGTACCTGAGGAACGCAAAGTGGCTCTGACCCGGCTGCGTGAGCTGTGCCGTGCAGAGCTGCAGGGGTTCACCGAGGTGATGGCCTACGGGATGCCCGCCTATGAGCGGGATGGCATCGGGGAGATCGCCTTCGCGAGCCAGAAGCAGTACATCTCCTTCTATCTACTGCGCAGCGATGTCCGCGAGGCGTTCGCTGAGCGGCTGGCGGGCCATGACATGGGCAAGGGCTGTCTGCGCTTCCGTAGACCGGAGAAGATGGACTTCGTGCTCCTCCGGGATCTGCTGCGGGCCACGGCGGCCGGGCCGGGCAAGATCTGCTGACTACTGCGACGCATAGCCGTCGTCTGGACGCAAGCGTTGATCAAGGTCGTGAAACGATCTTCGGATGGCTCGTGACGACCCCAAGCTGCGCAAGGCACAGCAGATCCTCAGCCGGAACACGAAGGGGTCGAAGAATCGGGCCAAGGCCCGTGTCAAGGTGGCGCGGGCCCACGCCCTGGCAGTGCGGATCGTGCGGTACTGAACATGCTCGCGACCTCAATGCGTCGCGTGTGATCCTCGCCGCCGGGCAGGGGGAGAGGCTATACGCCCCTGGAGGGCCGGTTTGCCCTGGCGTGGAAATCCCACACCAGGCACGGCCCGTCGAATGGGGAACCCACCCGAAGGCCAAGCCGCTCACCACCGGCAGCCAGACGGGAATCCCGGCCCTTTAAGGCGGGGAGGATGTCAAACCTTGCCTCCGAAGAAGACCTGAACCTCCTGGATGAGTCCGTCCCGCACGATGATCGCCTCGACGTTGCGGTGCCTGTCGCCCGTCGTGAGCTCGTACTCGTAGTAGACGAAGACGAGCTCCTCGTTTGCTGGGGTGACGTGCAGCAACCGCTGCTCCTTCAACCGATCGGCAGTCGGGAAGCACCGCTCGAAGAAGGTCGCCTTGTCGATATGGTCGTCCTGCGGACTGGTGAACGAGAAACCGTCGGCGTAGAGAGGGAAGGCCGCGTCGCGGTCCTGCGACCTGTAGTACCGAAACGCCGCCTCGACGATGCTTGTCGGACTGCCGATCATTCGGTCTCCTCGTTCGGACGGTTGGCCCTGTTCCGCCACCGTATAACCATAGATCGACCTCGACAGCGGGCTGCGTTATCCGGAGCCGCCGAGGCGCTGGAGAAGCAAAAGCTCGGGGCCACTTCAACGAATCTGTCAGAGGCTCTTTTCCGTGGCCGCCGACTACACCGCCACGGCCGCCTGGAGCGCGATCGACGCCCGGCAGATGGACCGTGCCTCCCAACTCCTCGGCCGGGCCCTTTACCTGGCCGGGATGGCCAAGGACCCCATCGCCGAGATGCGCGTCTGGAACAGCTACGCGATCCTCGCCCACCACCGGGACGAGCACGCCGAGGTCGTTGACGCTGCCTACGCGGCCCAGGGAACCGCCATCGCCCGGCGTCATTCCTTATACAGCTCGCTGGCCCACGCCCGTACAGCTATCGGCCATTCGAACCTCGGCGACCGTCAGGCCGCCCTGCGGTCCCTGGGGCACGCTCAGGACGCTCTGGGTAAGACGGAGATGGATGAACCCAAGCCGTCGTGGGTGGCCTTCTACGGGCCGGCTGAGTTGCTCGCCATGACCGCGATCGTCCAGGACCGGATCGGGGACTCGGTCAACTCCGAGGCCGCCTCGCACAGGGCCCTGCGGACGATCCCGGGCCGGATGCGCTCTCTGCTCGGTGACTACTACCGGGACTTGATCACTCTTGCGCCGGACGCCAGGATCGCCAGAGAGTGGGGCGACCGCTACCGATCCGAGTGGAGCCGACTGTGAGCGCCGCTGGCCTGGACATCCGCCGCTTCGGACATGACGACCTGCCCCAGATCCGGCAGACCATCATCGACCTGCACGCTTCAGCGGCGGGCCCCGACCGGGACGACGACTTCAAGAAGAAGTTCCCCTGGTTCGTGGACCACTGGGGCGGAAATCCCGCCTTCGCCTGCGTGATCGCCTACGACGGTGACGAGGCGGTGGGCTTTGCGTACGGCGCCCCTGCGGCCGAGGGCCGGGAGTGGTGGCGCGAGCACCTCGACGAGGCACCGGAGAAGGCCGTGACCTTCTCGTACTCCGAGCTGGCCGTCCACCCGAAGCAACGCAAGCAGGGCGTGGCGGACGTGCTCTCCCGGGCGCTTCTGGAGGAGAGGCCTGAGGGCCTGGCCGTCCTCCTCGTGGACGTCAAACACCCCCGTGTGCAGGCGCTGTACGAGGACTGGGGCTTCCGGAAGGTGGGCGAGCGTCAGCCCTTCCCGGATTCTCCGCTCTACGCTGTCATGCTCGCGGATCTTCCGCTTTCATCCTGACCCGGGTGGCCCGCTGCCATCGTCCTTCACAGTGACGCAGGCCGCTTCGATTGGGCGTTGCGTTGGGTGATCAGCACGTCGTAGAGGTCCTGATGCCCTCGGAGCGGCAGGTCGACAGTCACTCGTCTGCCAACCACGAAGTCCGCGTATTCCGTGGGGGCGGTCTTCCCGTCGCTCCCGGACGCTGTCGAAGCGATGTTGCCGAGCTGCTTCCTTCTTTTGGGCGCTCGTTCACGATGTCCTGATCGGCGGTCGTCGGGCACAGCGCTCATGGCGCCATCGCTGGCGGACCTAGGACCATGCATGCCCGCGTGGCCCTGCGGCCTGGTAGACAGCCTTCGGGCAGGGGATGCCCTAGTCAGGCCGCTGACCCTGCTGTGGTTCGTCGAGCAGTACGAGAAACACCGCTGACCGCCCACGGGCGAAGCAGCGGACCCGGCGGAATCATCTGCCGGGCCCGGGGTGCGGCCCTCGGGTTGATCGCCGAGGGTGGCTCCATGGCGATCGTTGTGACGCGCGAGCTGTGCAGGAATCTCTCCGAGGACTTCGGCCGGGTCGGTCCGGTCCCGGGCATCAAGGCGGTACACGCGGCACCAGTCGACGCGGATCCCCTCGGTCTCCCACTCCCAGGCGAGCGAACGTTTTGCGGCGAGCCGACAGCGGACATGGAGCGGCTGGCCTATCAGCCTGCAGGACCAGCCGCATCGTGGCTGCCGCCCAACATGACCCGCTGGGAGTGCTCCGACTGTGCTGACGTACTCCGGTCGCTGTAGTCCCTTCGTCTGCTCACTGGGTCGCGGTGGTGCGGGCGACGTCGTGGGGGAGAGGTCGGTGCCGGACGCGGTGCCGGCGTGCGGGGTGGCGCCACCGGCCCATGATGTCGCGGGCGGCGTCTACGCCGATCTCCACCACCATTCCGGCTTGGTGAGCGTGGTGTCCAGCGTGTTGCCAGTGCCCCACCCGGCGGAGAACGACCAGTCCCTCCAGGAGTGTTCGCCTATGGCTCCGGACAGCACGGGAGCGACGGTGCTGCCTGCGGCCGCGGTGAGCGTCATGGTGCGGCCAACGGACGCCAGGTTCCCCTGGGCGTCGTAGCCGGGCGAGCAGCAGTGTGCGGGGCGCCGCCATGGGCCCAGTGATGGCGCCGACAATGGCCTCAGCCGAGTCGTGCGGCTTGTACTTCAACCACCCCTGATCCCGGGTCTGTACGCCTCGCCGCGCCCTTGGTTGTGCGGCCCCCTTCGGCCCGGCTCGGCGCGGTTCTGTCTCGCATTGGTGGGCTGCGCCACCACTCGCCGGCGGCACCTCAAAGGCGTGAAGGTGCGCCGGGCTCATCGGAACTCCTCCGTGGATACCCCGGCCTTCAGGCTGGGGAGGAAACGGACTCCTGCGGAGCAGGGCAGCGGGCTGGGATTCGCCGTCAGGGCGGATCCCGGTGCTCTGACTGGCAGGTTCGATCCTTCGCTGACGTTGGCGCTAGTTTGTGGGCCGTGGCCACTCACGTGAAGCGGGCGTTCAAGTACCGCTTCTGTCCGACCGATGTGCAGGCCGCGGAGTTGTTGCGCACGTTTGGGTGTGTGCGGAAGGTCTACAACCTGGCGCTGGCCGCGCGTACGCAGGCGTGGGCGCGGCAGGAGCGGGTGAACTACTACCAGACCTCGGCGATGCTGACGGTCTGGAAGA
>NZ_JBHWVI010000078.1:0-34309 GCF_042737005.1 Streptomyces sp. NPDC060027 | reverse complement strand
CCGCTGTCGGCGGAGCGGACCGGCCTCGGTGTCCTCTATCCGGCGTCCGTGTCGTCGAGCGCGGCCAGCACCGCCGGCACCGGGATGCGCCCGGAGGCGACCATCTGGGCACCGCCGCGTCGCAGGGCGGTGGCGAAGGGCGCTGCCCACACGTTCTCGTAGACCAGGATTCCGGCCGAGTTGCCGGGCTTAAGGGCCCTGCCCGCCTCCTCGATGTCGTCCTCGCCGAGCAGGCCGGAGGACGCGCCCTCGAAGACGGCCAGGTCGAGCGCGCCGTCTCCGGTGAGGTCGGCGATCTCCAGGCCGCCCACGGAGCCGTCCTCGTCCTTTCTCACGAACAGAAGGTCGAGGATCCGAATGAGGCCGCGGTCCACCAGATCGACCAGAATCGGAAATCCCTCGCCCGTCATTCGGTTGCCGGGAAACTCGACGACCAGATAGTCGATCGGTCCCATCTCGACGAATTCCTCTTCGCTCACGGCTTCACCCCTGCGTGGTCATGGTGATCCCCCTGCCCCCATTCCATTGCAGTCCATTGCAGCATCGGACGGATGCCGCCGCACTTCAGGGTTCAGACGGTTCACGCGGTCAGCTGGTAGATGCTCTTGCCCACCAGCCACAGCCCCAGGAACAGCACCAACGAAACCAGCGCCTGCTCCTGATGCCCCTCCAGCCACGTACGCAGCTTCCCGAGCCGTACGTGGGCCGATCGCGGGGCGAACGTCGCGTAGAGCTCCATCGTCAGCAGGCTGGAACTGGCCAGCAGGCAGTAGCCCATCAGCGCCGCGTACGACGCGGCGTGCGCGAGGTTCGCGTCCACGACCGTGGCGGCTCCGGCCGCGACCATCCCCCACGGCTGCAGCAGCAGCGCCAGCCCGGCCGCGGACCAGGCGGAGATCTGCTCGATCCGCGACATGAAGCCGGACGACTTGCGCCGCTTGCCGATGTTGCGGCGGGTGCGCTCCGCGTAGCAGACCATTCCGACGCCGATGGCCAGTTTGACCGCCAGGGCGGCCGTGGACGGCGCGGACTTGGGCGCCGGTGGCTGGCCGCCGGTCATGATCAGCACCGCGGCGATGATGCCGACGAAGGTGGCCAGCCAGGTGAGGATGAAGGCGAGGCCCTTCCAGACTCCTTTGCGTGCCGACAGCACCAGCACGAATCCGGTGACCGGCAGCGGGTCCAGGGCGATCACCAGACCGATGAGGACCAGGTCAAGGACCATCGCCACCCCCGCGTGGTCTCGCTCGGCTCACCGCCGCGGCATCGCGCATGCCTTCATCGTCACCTCCCCCACCCACCTCCACAAATCCACGGTTCCACCCGCCTCACCGTCGCCCGCCGATACCCCCGTACGGCCCCATGGCGCTCGCGCCGCGAGCCCGGCGGACGCACCGGACCGCACCCTGGTGACGCGGTCGCTCCCGACGGGGAGTGCGGCGAAAGCCCGACACGGGGAGCGGAATGCGCGCAGGCGAGGAACCCGGCACGGACACCGGCGGCGGCCGGAGCCGTCGGCGCGCGCGGGCGGCGGCGCTGCGTGCCCGGCTGCTGGGGCTGCGCGGCAGCGCCGAGGCACGGTTCCCGGTGATCACCCGCCTCACCTCGCATCTCATCGCGGTGAACCTGCTGGACTCCGCGACGCGGCTCGCCGCCCAGGCCTTCCTCACCGCCGTCCCCCTGCTCTTCGTGGTCGCCTCCTTCGCCCCTCAGTCGGTACGCACCGAGATCGTCGACTCCGTGCACGACGTCCTCGGTATCACCGGCTCCGCCGACAAGGAGCTGAAGAAGGTGTACGGGGCCGACTCCGCGGGTCTGCGCCAAAGCACCGGGGTGGTCAGCCTTCTGATGGTGCTGCTCTCCGCCACCGCGTGCAGCCGTGCGATGCAGCGGCTCTGCCAGCGCGCCTGGCAGCTGCCGAGCGCGAGCGCGCGGATCGCCGTCTGGCGCTGGTTCGTGTGGATCACGACCCTGCTGGTCGTCATCGCTCTCCAGGGACCGCTGCGGACCGGGTTCGGCCTGGGGCTCTGGCTCGGCCTCCCGCTGCTCCTGGTCACCGAGATCGGCGTCTGGTGGTGGACCCAGCACCTGCTGCTGGCGGGCCGCGTCCGCTGGCTGCCCCTGCTGCCCGGCTCGATCGTGACCGGGGTGGCCCTGACCGTGCTGTCGCTGGTCGCCAAGGTGTACGTGCCCAACGCGCTCAACCGCAGCCTGGAGCGCTACGGATCGCTGGGCGCGGTCTTCACCGTGCTGTCGTGGCTGATCGGTCTGTGCGTCGTCATCTCCGCGGGCATCACCGCCGGTGCCGTCATCGCACGGGAACCCGCCGTTGCCCGCCGCCTGGGCTCGCCGGACCGGGCCCGACCAGCGCGGGAACCGGCCGTGGACCGTGGTCCGGGCTCTCCCGATTGACCCGACTCGCCGGACATATCGCCCAGAGCTACCTTGGTGAGCGAGCCGACGACCCCTTCGGCCGGCAGGCCCGGATCACGATCCAAGGACGGTGGTCGGCATGACCGACGCACGTCACTACGACGTCATCGTTATCGGAACCGGCGCGGGCGGCGGGACCATCGCCCACCGCCTGGCACCCACCGGCAAACGGATTCTCCTGCTCGAGCGCGGTGGCTACCTCCCGCGCGAGCGCGACAACTGGGACTCCACAGCGGTCTTCGTCAAGGGCAAGTACCGCGCCCCGGAGTTCTGGTACGACCGGCACGGCGACCAGTTCCCGCCCGAGGTCAACTACTACGTGGGCGGCAACACCAAGTTCTACGGCGCCGCGCTCTTCCGGCTGCGTCCGGAGGACTTCGGCGAGCTGCGCCACCACGACGGCGTCTCCCCCGCCTGGCCCCTCGGCTACCAGGACTTGGAGCCGTACTACACCCAGGCGGAACACCTCTACCTCGTGCACGGCCGCCACGGCGAGGACCCGACCGAGGGGCACACCAGCGCCCAGTACGCCTACCCGCCGGTCCAGCACGAGCCGCGCATCCAGCGGCTCAGCGACGACCTGGAGAAGCGGGGGCTGCACCCCTTCCACCTTCCGATCGGGGTGAACCTCACCCAGGACGACCGGGGCCGGGCCGTGCACTCCAGCGCCTGCATCCGCTGCGACCGCGTCGACGGCTTTCCCTGCCTGGTCGGGGCGAAGTCCGACGCGCAGGTGATCTGCGTCGACCCCGCTCTCGAACACCCCGGCGTCGAGTTGGTCACCCACGCGAACGTCCGGCGGCTCGACACCGACGCCACGGGCCGGAGTGTCACCTCCGTCGTCGCGACGGTGGGGGGCGGTGACGGTTCGGCCGACGGTACGACCGTCGAGTTCAGCGCCGACATCGTGATCGTCGCCTGCGGCGCCGTCAACTCGGCCGCCCTGTTGCTGCGTTCGGCGAACGACCGGCATCCGCGCGGCCTGGCCAACAGCTCGGACGTGGTGGGCCGTCACTACATGCGCCACAACAACCTCGCCCTGATGGCCATATCCGAGGAACCGAACGACACCAAGTTCCAGAAGACGCTGGCGCTGCACGACTGGTATCTGGGGTCCGACGACTGGGACTACCCCCTCGGCGGCATCCAGATGCTCGGCAAGTCCGACTCGGAGCAGATCCACGGCGAAGCGCCGCGCTGGGCGGGAGCCATCGCCCCCGACATGCCCTTCGAGGTACTCGCCCACCACGCCGTCGACTTCTGGCTGTGCGGAGAGGACCTGCCCCTCGCGGACAGCCGCGTCACCCTGGACCAGGACGGCGCCGTCCATCTCGCCCTCGACGAGAAGAACAACATCGCCGGCCTCCAGCGCCTGCGGCACGAACTGCAGAGCATGCTCGGCCACTTGGGCATGCGCGAACACCATCTCCTGCCGCACAGCATCTATCTGCACAAGGGCATGCCCATCGGCGCGACGGCGCACCAGGCGGGAACGGTCCGCTTCGGTCACGACCCCGCCGATTCGGCTCTCGACATCAACTGCAAGGCCCACGACCTCGACAACCTGTACGTCGTCGACACCAGCTTCTTCCCGAGCATCGGAGCGGTGAATCCCTCGCTGACCGCCATCGCCAACGCGCTCCGCGTCGGCGACCACATCGCGGAGCGCCTGCAGTGACCCCCAAACACACGGCCGACGGCCACCCCCCGCACCACACCCCGGCGGAACGGGCCGCGCTCGGCAAGGCGGCCCGGTCCGCCGTGCCCCGTTCCCGTCATGCCGACTTCGTCCCCTCGGCGAAGCGGACCGACCCGGTGGACGTCGTGGAGGGCCAGTCGGCGACCCGGGTGCCCGAGCTCGTCCCGATCCGCTACGGCAGGATGACCGAGTCGCCCTTCCGCTTCTACCGTGGGGCCGCCGCCATCATGGCCGGGGATCTCGCCGACACCCCCCGGTCCGGGATCAGGGCCCAACTGTGCGGCGACGCCCACCTGTTGAACTTTCGGCTGCTGGCGTCGCCCGAGCGCCGCATGATGTTCGACATCAACGACTTCGACGAGACGCTGCCCGGCCCCTGGGAGTGGGACGTCAAGCGGCTGTCCACCAGCTTCGTCATCGCGGGCCGGGCGAACGGCTTCAGCACCAAGGAGCGCGCCGACATCGTCCGTGCGACGGTGCGGTCGTACCGCGAGTGGATACGACGCTTCGCCGGGCTCGGCAACCTCCCCGTGTGGTACACGCATTTCGACGAGGACTGGGTGCGGACCCATATCGGCGGGGAGTTGAGCGCGCGGGCCCGCGAGCGCTGGTCCAGGTCGACGGCCAAGGCGCGCGGCCGGGACACCCTCCAGGCCTTCGCCAAGCTCACCCACATGGTCGACGGCCAGGCCCGCATCGCCCCGGATCCGCCGCTGATCACGCCGCTCCAGGACCTGCTTCCCGATGTCGAACGCGGCGCGCTGGAGAAGCAGATCCGCCGGCTGATCGACCGCTACGGCCGGAGTCTGAACTCCGACCGGCGATTCCTCCTGGAGCAGTACCGGATCGCCGACGTGGCCCGCAAGGTGGTCGGTGTGGGCAGTGTCGGCACCCGCTGCTGGATCGTCCTGCTGCTCGGCCGGGACGACGCGGATCCGCTGCTCCTTCAGGCCAAGGAGGCCGATGAGTCGGTGCTGGCGCCGTTCGCCGGTGCCAGCGAGTACCGGACGCAGGGCGAGCGCGTGGTCGCCGGCCAACGGCTCATGCAGGCCACCAGTGACATCTTCCTCGGCTGGGAGCGGGCCGACGGCATCGACGGCCGCCGACGGGACTTCTATGTGCGGCAGTTGCGGGACTGGAAGGGCATCGCCGAACCCGAGGCCATGGTGCCGTCCGGCATGCGGGCCTTCGGCGAACTGTGCGGTGCCACGCTGGCCCGCGCGCACGCGAGGTCCGGCGACCGGATCGCCATCGCCTCCTATCTGGGCGGGGGTGACGTCTTCGACCGGGCTCTCGTCCCGTTCGCCGAGGGCTACGCCGACCAGAACGAGAAGGACCACCAGGCACTCGTCGACGCCGTCCGCTCCGGCCGCGTCAAGGCCGAATCGGCCTGACAAGGAGACCAGCATGGATCGCTATCCGCCCATCGCCGACCACGGACTCGTCGGGGACCTGCAGACCGCGGCCCTGGTGTCGTCCCAGGGCGTCGTCAACTGGTTCCCGGCACCACGCTTCGACTCCCCCAGTGTCTTCGCCTCGCTGCTGGACCACGACGGCGGCGGCTACTTCCGCCTCGCGCCCGATCACCCCGACGGGACGTGGAAACAGCTCTACTACCCGGACACGGCCGTCGTGGTGACGCGCTTCATGTCCCCGGACGGCGTGGGCGAGATCATCGACTACATGCCGGTCCTGACGGGTCCGACCCCGACCGACCGGCACAGTCTGGTGCGCGTCGTGCGCTCGGTGCGCGGCACCGTGCACTTCGGTCTGGAGTGCCGGCCGCGGTTCGACTACGCACGGGCGAGCCACGAACTCGACCTGACGCCCGGCACGGCGGCGTTCCGGTCCCCGGGGGCGACCGCCTACCTCCAGGGCAACATCCCGTTCGAACGCGACGGGGACGACGTCCGGGGCGGCATCACCCTGGACAACGGCGAGCAGGCGGCCGTGGTGTTCACGGTGTGCGGGCCGGACGGCGAAGCGCCGCCGCCCCCCACGATCGACGGGCTCACCGAGGGCCTCTGGAACAACGTCGACTTCTGGCAGACGTGGGTGCGCACCTCGAACTACCGGGGCCGTTGGACGGAGATGGTGCACCGCTCCGCGATCACCCTCAAGCTCCTCACCTACGCCCCGACCGGCGCGCCGGTCGCCGCCCCCACCATGGGGCTGCCCGAACAGGTCGGCGGTGAGCGCAACTGGGACTACCGGTACACGTGGGTGCGGGACGGCTCGCTGTCGGTGCGGGCGCTGCTCGACCTCGGTTTCGTGGAGGAGGCGACCCAGTTCACGCGTTGGATCGGCGACCGTCTGCAGGAGCGCGAAGGACCGGACGACGAACCCCTCCAGATCATGTACCGGGTCGACGGCGACCCTCATCTGACGGAAGAGATCCTGGAGCACTTCGAGGGCTACCGCGGCTCGTACCCGGTACGCGCCGGAAACGCCGCCTCCGACCAGTTGCAGCTCGACATCTACGGCGAGGCCCTCTACGCCCTGGCCGAGGGCCGCGCGGTGGGTGAACAGGCCGGCTACCACGGCTGGAAGGGCCTGGCCGGCATCCTCGACTGGCTCGCGGACAACTGGGACCGGCCCGACGAGGGCATCTGGGAGACCCGCGGCGGGCGCAAGGACTTCACGTACAGCCGGGTGATGTGCTGGGCCGCGTTCGACCGGGGCCTGAAACTGGCCGCCGAGTTCAGCAGGCCGGCCGACACCGTCCGCTGGACCAAGGCCCGGGACGCGATCCTCGAACAGGTCATGGCGCGCGGCTGGAACGAGAAGCAACAGGCGATCGTCCAGCACTACGACGGCGACGTCCTGGACGCCTCCCTGCTGCTGGCCCCCCGCGTCGGCTTCGTCTCCCCGCGCAGCCCCGGCTGGCTGAGCACCCTGGACGCCATGGAGCGTGTCCTCGTCTCCGACAGCCTCGTCTACCGCTACGACCCCGAGGCCTCGCCGGACGGACTGCGCGGCTCCGAGGGGACGTTCAGCCTGTGTACGTTCCTGTACGTCGACGCGCTCGCCCGGGCGGGACGGCTCCCCCAGGCCCGCTACACCTTCGAGAAGATGCAGACGTACGCCAACCATGTCGGCCTGTTCGCCGAGGAGATCGGTCCCAGCGGGGAGCAACTGGGCAACTTCCCGCAGGCCTTCACCCATCTCTCCCTCATCATGGCCGCGACGACACTGGACGAGGCGCTCGACCGGCTGCGTCCCTGAACGGCGGGATGTCCGGGCCCTGCGGCAGCAGTTCCACGGTCACGAAGGACACCACGGCGGCGAGCACGATCACCGGCACCGTGCCCGAGTTGCCCACCAGCAGCACGACCAGCACGACGCAGCTCACCGGCAGCCGGAGCGCGGCGGCGGACGCGGCGGCCATGCCCGCCGCCATGGCCGGCACGACGCCGAACCCCGGGAGCGGCGCCAGCAGGGCGCCCATCGCGCCGCCGAGGAACAGCGCGGGAAACACCGGACCGCCGCGCAGGCTTCCCAGGCACAGCGCGTACGCGACGGACTTGAGCACCAGCACGGCCACCAGGCTGCCGACCGACCAGGCGTGCGGGTGGGCGGCGAGCTGCGCCAGGGTAGTCTGGCCGGAGAGGGCCACCTCGGACGGCGAACGCCCGGTGATGCCCGCGTAGAGCGCGGCGCAGCCGCCCGCGGCGAGTGCGCAGAGCACCGTGTTCCGCAGCGGATGCGCGGCCACGGACCGGGCGGCGTACCGGCCGCCCACGATCACCCCGTGGATGCCCACCCCGATGACGAGGGCCATGAGGACCGACCAAAGCACGTCACCGGCGTCGAGGGTCGAGGGGGCGGGCAATCCGATCCTGAGGCTTCCGGTCTGGAGCCCGGTCCAGTCGCCGAATCCGGTGAACACGATGGCGCCGACTCCGCTGGAGAGCAGGGCGGGCAGCATCACCGCGAACAGCTGCGGCCCGCCCACCCCGGCCACTTCCATCAGCAGCACGGCCGCGACCAGGGGGCTGCCGAAGATCGCCGAGATGGCCGAGGCGGCGCCGGCGGCACCGATGAGAGCCGTGCTCGCCTTCGTCGCGGGTGCGCGTACGAGGTCCCGGAAGAGCAGCGCCAGACCGCCACCGAGCGCGATCAGGGGCGACTCGGGCCCGAGCACGGCTCCCAGCGGAAGGCTGGCCAGGGCGGCGAGGGCGACCCCCGGCAGAGCGGATTTCGGCACCCCACCGGCGTGCAGACCCGAGGCCGGGATGTGCCCTCCTCGGCCCGGAATCCGCAGGACGATCAGGGCGACGACCAGACCCGACGCGAGTGCCGGCGGAAGCGGCCACCACCATGGCGGATTCGTCCACCCGAGGTGGTGCGGCCATTCCACCCACATCAGATGTTCCAACTCGTGGAGGAGCACCAGGAACCAGAACGCGGCCAGGGACACCGGGATGCCGATCAGACCGCAGAACACCAGCGCCCGCCGGTACGCGGGCTGCCGCAGCATGTCCCTCAGCTGCTCGGCCTCGGTCGGCTGGTTCCCTGGAGTGGACCCGGCCTGTGTGGACCGCTTCCCCGGCTGCTCCGGAGCGGGCTCGGGCCCCTCGGGCTTGGGCTCGGTGATGGGTCTTCTCCTACGTCCGCTCGGAGGGATGCTGCCCCCAGAGCGCGAGCGTACCCACGACCCCCACCCAGCCCACGCCGCCCGGGCCCCGGCCCCCGAAAACCCACCGGGTGGACGCGCCCCGACCCGGCACGGCCTCCGAGGCCTCCCGGTACGACCCTCCGATCTTCAGCCCGGCCAGGCGTCGCCGCGCTGTGTCCAGGTGCCGCTTCGGCCCGCCTTCATCAGCGTGTTGACGATGTGGGACCGCTTGCGGCTGCCGCGGAGCAGCTTCTCCGCCGCCAGTCCGAACGCCAGCGCGGGTGCCGCGAGTCCGAGGGTCTCGCCGACACCGAGTGCCAGCCCGGCACCGGCGACACCGAGACCGGCTTCGGCGGCGGCCCAGGCGAACTGCCGAGGTGCTCCCCCGGTGCTCGGCAGCTTCGTTCTGACCGTCCGCAGCAGCGCCGACAGGTCGTCGTCGGCCGCCGCGTCCGCGGCGCGCAGCGCATTCTGGAAGTCATCGCGCCGACGGGTCACGGCGTCGTCCTGATAGATCTTGGCGATGTCCTGCCAGCTCAGTGTTCCGACCGCCGCCAGGTCGGACGCGGTCAGGCCGTGCCCCGTGGGCGACGTGGAGGCAGGGCGTACGGGCTCGAACAGCGCGTCCGTCGGACGCCCGAGGTACAGCCCGATGTCGGCCGCTTCCGGCAGGGACCGCGGGGATGCCCCGTCGGTGCCGAGCGTACGCTGCACCGCCGCGTTCCACGCCTGCGTCGCGGTGTTCCGGATCGCGGTCCTGTGCGGCGGGTCCGTCGCGTCGAGGTGAGCGATGAGCAGAGCTCTGCGGTGCCGGTCCGATTCTCCCAAGTGGTCGGCCAGGTACGCGAGGGTGCGTTCCACCGGCGCGTAGTCGTGGCCCGGGAGTCCGGGCAGCTCCGCCACTTCTTCCAGCACGTCGCAGTACGAGCTGGGGAGCACCACGGCACTTGTACCTAACGGAACCCCGGCTTCGCGGGAGAAGTGGTGCAGCGTCCATGCCACGGCTTGGAGCCTCTGCCGGACCGCGCCGCCCTCCTCGTACCGCGTTCCCAGATCGGTGCCTCGTGCGAACAGCGGACCGGGATTGGCGTCTCCACGCTCCAGGATCGCCTCCGACAGCCTGATCATGGGCTCCGGGGTCTCGAACGACGACGAGAGCCATCCGGGCTCCAACGCGCGGTGCAACCCTGTGGTGACCAGGGTGAACGGGTCGCTCCCGGGTGGGGCGCCGGTGGTGCAGCGCAGGAAGGCGGGGCAGCTGCGCGCGAAGGATCTGAAGTCGTCGGACTCGAACAGCGTCTGCACCACCGGGCTGTCGATGAGCTGGATGTCACTCAGCACCACCGTGTGCCCCAGCAGGGCCTGGATCTTCAGCATGACGCTCAGCGATTGGTCCTGTGGAACCCACTCGGACAACCGCAGGTGCTCACCGTCGAGCCAGTAGGCGTAGATCTCCATGACCCTCCCCGCTGAATGAGCTTCTTCTCGTCGAAACCTGACGGTATTTCACCGCTGCCGTCCTCGCGGAGGCGCGAACTCCGCGAGACGGCAAGCCAGTTGTGGTCGGCCGCGAGACGATCATGCCAGTGAAGCCTGCTCTCCGACCCTGAAAACCGCTCGCTCCGAGCAGGCACGACTCCTACTCTCGGGTCCATGAACAGGCCCCTCGTCGCCATCCTCAGTGGCGCAGGTATCTCGACCGACTCCGGAATCCCCGACTATCGCGGGCCGAACGGCCTGTGGCGGCGCGACCCCGAGGCCGAGAAGCTCGTCACGTACGAGTACTACATGGGTGATCCCGAGATCAGAAGGCGGGCCTGGCTGATGCGGCGGGAGAGCCAGGCATTGCAGGCCGAGCCCAACGCCGCGCACCGGGCCGTGGCAGAGCTGGAACACGCCGGGGTGCCCGTGCGGGTGATCACGCAGAACGTCGACGGACTGCACCAGCTCGCCGGAATGCCCGCACGCAAGGTGCTGGAACTGCACGGGACCGCGCGGACCGTGGTGTGCACCACGTGTCACGCCAAGGCGCCCATGGAAGAAGCACTCGCCCGCGTCGACGCCGGGGAGGATGATCCGCCGTGCCGGAAGTGCGGCGGGATCCTCAAGTCGGCGACGGTGATGTTCGGCGAACGCCTCGACCCCGTGGTCCTCGGCAAAGCCGCCGCTATCACCAAGGCCTGCCAGATCTTCATCGCCGTCGGCAGCAGCCTCCAGGTCCAGCCGGCGGCGGGCCTGGCGGGCGTCGCCGCCGACCACGGAGCCCGGCTCATCATCGTCAACGCCGAACCGACCCCCTACGACGACCGCGCCGACGAGGTCGTCCGCGAACCGATCGGCACCGCCCTGCCGGCACTCCTGCGCCGGCTGGGCGACCAGGGGGTGTCCGGCGGCCCGGCGGATGCGTGAGAGCGGTCAGAAGAGCGCCGATCCACTCTCGAAGTCCAGGAGTCGCTTCTTGCGGTCCAGGCCGCCGCCGTATCCGGTGAGGCTGCCGTTCGCGCCGACCACGCGGTGGCAGGGCACGATGATGCCGATCGGGTTCTTGCCGTTGGCGAGGCCGACCGCACGGGAGGCGCCCATGTTGCCCAGGGATTGGGCGAGTTCGCCGTACGACCGGATCTCGCCGTAGGGGATCTGCCGCAGCTGGTCCCACACGCTGCGCTGGAACGGTGTTCCCGCCATGCGCAGTTCGAGAGTAAACTCCTTCAACTCACCGTCGAAGTAGGCGTGCAGCTGCTCCGTCACCTCGTCGAAGAGCGTGTCGTCGCGCTCGCCGAAGCTCTCCTCCGGCGGGCGGTGACGCTGACCGACCATGTAGAGGCCGCACAGGACGCCGTCGTCGGCGACCAGGGTGAGAGGGCCGTAGGGGCTGTCGATGACCATGTGCTGTTTCACTGAGCGTCCTTGATGCGTGAAGTGCGTCGGGGGCGTGGAGCGCGTGGTGCGGGCTTCGTGGCGTCAGAGGTGTGCGGGGTGCCGGCCGGTGCGGGGAGGAAGTTGATCGGGTGGCTGCCCGTCGCCCACAGGTACTGCACCGCGTACGCCCGCCACGGGCGCCAGCCCGCGGCCCGGGCCGTCAGGGCGGCCGGTGTGGACGGGAGCCCCAACTCCTGGGCCGCACGCCGGATTCCGAGGTCGGTGGGGAGGAAGGCGTCCGGGTCGCCGAGGGCGCGCATCGCGATCACGTCGGCGGTCCAGGGGCCGAACCCGGGGAGTGCGAGGAGCCGGGCCCGCGCCTCCTCCCAATCGTTCTCCACTCCCAGGTGAAGTGTTCCGTCGGCGAGTTGACCCACCAGCGTGGTGAAGGTGGCGCGGCGGGTGCGGGGCATCGCGAGCGACTCGGGATCGAGTGCCGCGAGCGCCTGCGAGGAGGGGAAGAGATGGGTGAGGCCGCCGTGCGGGTCGGCCACCGGATCGCCGTGCGCGGTGACCAGGCGGGCGGCGTGGGTCCGCGCGGCGCCCGTGGAGACCTGCTGCCCCAGCACGGCCCGTACGGCGAACTCGGCCTCGTCGACGGTGCGCGGAACCCGGCGGCCGGGGGCCTTGTCGATCAGCGGCGCCAGCAGCGGATCCGTGCGCAACTGGTCGTCGACCGCCACCGGATCGGCGTCCAGGTCCAGCAGGCGGCGGCAGCGGCTGATCGCGACGGCCAGGTCGCGCAGGTCGCTGAGGGTCAGGCGGCACGCGATGTGGTCCGGCATCGGTGTCAGGCCGGCGATCCCGTGCCCGTACGGCAGCCGGAGCGTCCGCCGGTACACCCCGTCGCGCCACTCCTCCACCCCGGGTACGGCGGTCGCGGCGAGGTGTCCGAAGAGGTTGTCGGGGTTGAGCGGGGCGCGGAAGGGGAGCCGGAGGTTGAGTACGCCCGGCGGCGCCCCCCGGGTTCCCGCGGCGGTTCCGGCCCGGTTCCTGGGCAGCCGGGCGCGCAGCTCGCTCGGGGACAGCGCGAACACCTCGCGGACGGTGTCGTTGAAGGTGCGGATGGAGGAGAAGCCGGCGGCGAAGGCGACCTGGGCCATGGGGAGCGGTGTCGTCTCGATGAGCAGCCGGGCGGTCTGGGCCCGCTGGGCCCGGGCGAGGGCCAGCGGTCCCGCGCCCAGCTCGGCCAGGAGCTGCCGCTCGATCTGGCGGGTGCTGTAGCCGAGCCGGACGGCCAGACCGGGTACGCCGTCGCGGTCGACCACCCCGTCGCCGATCAGCCGCATGGCGCGGGCCACCAGGTCGGCGCGGTGGTTCCATTCGGGTGAGCCGGGGCTGGTGTCCGGGCGGCACCGCTTGCAGGCCCGGAATCCTGCCTGCTGGCAGGCGGCCGCGCTCGGGTAGAAGGTCATGTTCTGCGGTTTCGGCGGCACGACCGGGCAGCTGGGCCGGCAGTAGATCCTCGTCGTCGTCACGGCGGTGAAGAACCATCCGTCGAAGCGCGCGTCCTTCGACTGGACGGCGCGCACGCAGCGCTCGGTGTCCGTGTGCATCCCGTTCTGCATGCCTCAAGCATCGGGCACCCGGGAGGACGGGGCTGGCGAGAATCCGACATCTACCTCGCCCTGCCTGCGACCGGCCCAGGCCCCCCTCGTATCACCGTTCCCGATCCTGCGACCGGCGGCTCACCTCCGCTGCCCGAGCCGCGCCTTCCGCCGATCGGAACACCATGCCGGAGGCGGTCAGCGGGACTCCTCGCCCTGGGCGACCTCCACCTCGTGGTGGAAGGCGAGGACACCCGCCCCCGAGGCACCGGCCGAGACGGCGGCGCAGGCGGCGAGGACGAGGGCGATCCGGACGGCGGCGCGGGGGCGGTGCCGGGGAGTGGACAGCAGTGCCGCGACCCGCTGCGGGACGGGACCCGTTGTGGCCGCGGGGGCGAAGCCGGGGCGGTCGGAGCGGGCGTCCCCGACGGCCAGGGCAGCGCGGGCGATGGCTCGGGCGGTGAGCCTGCGGTCCCCCACGACGACGGCGGCGGCCTCGTCCGCGGCGCGCTCCGCCGCGAGCACGACGGTCGCGCGGACCGCGCGCAGGCCGGGATGACAGTGGGCCGCGAGTTCGGCGGCGACGAGGAAGCGGTGGTGCCCGCCGGCGTTGTGGGCCCGCTCGTGGGCGAAGAGGGCCTCGCGCTCGTCGGCTCCGAGGCTGCGCAGCATCGCGGTGGTGACGACGATGCGGTGCGGCCGGCCCGGGAGGGCGTACGCGTCGGGGTGCGGCGATTCGATCACGCACAGGTCGCCCGCGGTGGGGCGGCGGTCGGCCTGGCTGCGCGCGGAGCGGAAGGCGCGCAGCTGGCGCAGGCCCGAGCGGACCACGGTCCAGGCACCGACGGTGAGCGCGCCGGTCGCGGCGGCGGCCGCGGGCAGGACGACGAGGTCCGGGGCCGTGCGCAGGGGGTGGACGAGGTCGCCGAGGTCCGCGAGGAAGGGCAGCTTGAGCAGCCCGGTCAGGAGCAGCGCGCCCAGCGAGGCCACTGAGGCCCCGGCCAGCACCACCATCGCGAGGGTCACCGCCCACAGCGCGGTCGCCGGGGCGAGCCGTTCGAGGCAGCGGCGGGCCGACGGCCCCACCACGAAGGGCACCAGCAGCGGGATCAGCAGCGGAAACGTCATGCCTCACCCGATTCCGGACCCGTGACGAGGTCCGATTCCGGACCCGTGACGAGGCCCGGCTCCAGCAGATCGCGCAGGAGCCGCTCGTCGTCGGGGTTCAGCTGGGCGACGAACCGGGCCAGCGCGGTCTCCCGGTCGTCGTCCCGGTCGAGCTCGCTGTGCATGCGCCGTGCGGTGAGGCCGTGCGGGTCCTGGACGGGGAAGTACGCGTAGCCCCGGCCCAGCCGCTCGCGGCCGACGATGCCCTTCTCGTGCAGCCGGGACAGGATCGTCGTCACGGTCGTCCGGGCCAGACCGGAGTCCAGCTCGCGTTGCACCCGCCCGGGTGTGAGCGGCCCGCCGGCGGCCCAGAGAGCCGCCATCACGCTGGCCTCCAGCTCACCCGCCGGCCGGCGTTCGTCCTTGCCACTGCTCATGGGAACGATCCTCATCCTGCCATCGTCTACAGTCCAGTAGACCGTCTACAGAATTGTAGTCCGCCGGGTACGCGCATCGACCGTGCCGCCCATCCAGTATGAGAGGGCCCGTGACGATGACCGCACCTTTGTTCGCAGCGTCACAGCTCGCCGTGAATCCTCTCAGCGCCCCGTCCCTGCTCGCCGCCTTCGGCGTCCTGGGGGTGGGGTGGTGATGTTCGCGGAGACCGGCCTGCTGCCGGGCGCGGCGCTGGTTCACAGCACCCGGCGGCGGATCAGCAGGCCCAGCGCCACCAGCCCCGGAATCAGGGGAAGCCACACGGTGAGCAGCCGGTAGCCGAGAACCGTCGACGCCGCCGCGCCGGCGGGCGCCCCGGCGAGAGTGAGGGCCAGGGCGAGGGCGGCGTCCAGTGAGCCGAGGCCGCCCGGGGTGGGCAGCAGGACGGCGGCACTGCTCGCGGCGAGGTAGGCGAGGGCCACCCGCGCCGGGGGCAGCGGCAGGTCGACGGCCTGGGTGACGGCGACGACCACGGCGGCGTGCAGTGCGGCGAAGGCGAGCGAGCCGCCCCACAACGCGGCTGCCCGCGCGGGGACTTCATGGACGGCGCGGACGTCCAGCAGCACGCAGCGCAGTGCGCGCCGCAACGGTCCCGCCAGCAGAGCCGCGGCGACGGCGGCCACCACCGCGGCCACCGCCCAGGCGGTCGCGGTCCGGGCGGTCGCCGGCACCTGGGGCAGACGCAAGGCCCCGGGGCAGGCCAGGGCGAGCCCACCGATCAGAAAGCCGCGCACCGCGGTCCCGGCACAAGCCTTGACGGCGAGGGCGGTCGCGGAGCGGGTGACGGGCAGTCCGCACCGGGTCAGGAACCGCAGATTGACGGCGCCCGCGCCGAGCCCCGCGGGCAGTACGTGGTTGGCGGCGGAGGCCGCGAACTGCACCGCCACCAGTCGCCCGGCGGGCAGCGCCCTCGTCACCGCGCCCTGTTGCGCGAGCGCCGAGCACGCCCAGGTCGCGACGGTGGCGGCGGCCGCCACCAGCAGCCAGCCACGGTCGGCGACAGCCAGCCGGCCGGCTCCCGCCTCGATCACCGGCCAGTGCCGACGGGCCAGAATCCCGGCGCACACCAGGACGAGCAGCGAAATCCCCGCGTGCCAGGACACCCGCCCGCCCCGCGCGCCCCCGGACAGCCGCCGCCCGGCGGTCACCCCCGTGCGGTCGGCCCCCGCGGGGGACGGCGCCCCGCCCGTGCCGGACACCGGATCCGGCGGCGGCGGCAGCCCACGTACGCCGGAGACCGACCCGACCAGCGGCGCACCTCCCCCGTGCGCCCGCGAAGGCCTGTCCGGCGGGACGGTCACGGTGTGCCGCCCCCCGCTCCCGGGGCGACGTAGACGTTCAGGCGACCGGCGCGATGCGGTGCCCAGTCGCGGGCGTACCCCGGCGGCTCGATCCCCGGTCGGGTGAGGACGGCGACCGGCATGCGCCGGGCGTCCCGCGTGATGCTCGCCCGGGTGGCGTTGGCGTTGTGGCCACCGGTCGCCACGGAGGCGCAGCCGGTGTAGTAGGCGATGGGGACGGCCTGACGGCCGGTCAGCCGGCAGGGCGGCCGCACACCTAGCCGGTGCAGCTCCGCCGCCGTCGCCGCCCAGCCGCGGTGCCCGTCGGTGGTGCGCCGCACCGTGTCCTGGAGGACCGCGAACTGCACGGCCAGATGACCGGCGAGACCGAGGGCCACCAGCGTCACGATCACCGGTCGCCAGGGCCGGCCGGGGGCGGTGACCAGGTGGACGAGGGCGTCGGCGACGGGGATCGCGAGCAGGGCGTAGAGCGGGAGCAGGAAGCGCGGGGCGGCGTATCCGATCATGAGGAGGTACGGGGTCGAGGCCGTCGCGGCGCAGGCCAGGAGCAGCAGGGTGGCGGCGGGGCGACGGGCCTTGACGGCGATCACCAGGCCGAGGGCCGCGACCAGCGGCAGGACGAACCACCACGCCGTCACCGCGGGGCCCGGCATCCCCCCGGTGCACGGCCGGCACAGCGCGCGTCCGCCGAGGCTGCGCAGTTGGTCGCCGATGGCGATGTTCCAGCCGAGGCCTCCCTGGATGCGCGAACCGTCCTCGAGCCGTTGCCCCAGTCCGCCGTACCCGACGTACGCCTCGACGATCCACTCGGCGGCTCCGGCGAGCAGGCCCGCGGCGAGCGCGAGCAGCGGCCGGGCCCGCCGCCATCGGGGGACGGCCACGGCGGCGACGAGCAGCGGCAGGGTGACCCAGACCGCGTCGGTGGGCCGCATCCAGGCCATCAGCGCGGCGCTCAGCCCGACCCCCAGCGGTGCCGCCCGGTCCCAGCGGTCCGCCTGGGCGCGCAGGAAGCACCCCACGCAGACCAGGGCGCCGATCGCGACCCAGTAGTTGGGCATGGCCTGCGGCCCGTAGAAGAGGGTGACCCACAGCGTCGCGAAGAACGCGCCGGCCACGGCGAGGACCCGTACCGGGAAGAGTCCGCGCCAGACGCGCAGGGCCACGAACAGGCCGAGTCCGGACAGCAGGGCGAGGTAGACCCGGAGCAGGGCGGTGGACGACGACCAGGAGGCGACCGGCGCCACGAGCAGGGAGACGCCGCGGGCACGCGGCGCGCTGAAGAACGCGGCGGGGGCATGCGGGGAGACCTGGCTGACGTACACCGTCTCGTCCCAGCCGAGGCCCATCGCGGGGTGCACGAGGACCAGTTGAGCCACGGTGAACGCGCCCGCCACCAGGGCGAGCAGGCGCCGGTCACCGGCGTGCCGGGACGCGCGGGCCGCTCGTTTCGGCGGTCCGTGCCGGCGGGCGCCGATGAGCGGGACGTTCAGGGTCTTGGCCATCGTCCACCCTCCATCCCTACACGCTGTAGGGTTCTTTCACCCTACAAGGCGTAGGGTGAAGGCGAGAGCCAGGGATTCCCGCACAAACTACCGCGCACCTGGGCAAGTCGCCGCGCCGGTCGGGCATTCGAGGGAGCACCCGGGGCGGTGCGCGCGGACCCTGAAGCCGGGGGTACGCCCGCATCGGCACCCCTCCCAACTCCCCTACGCGCTGTAAGGTGACGGGCATGGCTGGCACAGGTCCCCACGGAAGGGCGGAGCGGCGCAGCGCGGGCGAGCTGGAGAGCGAAGTCCTCGCCGCCCTGTGGGCCACCGACGACGCGCTGACACCCGCCGAGATCCAGGCCGAGATCGGCGGCGGACTCGCGTACAACACCGTGCACACCATCCTCAAGCGCCTGTACGACAAGGGCCTGGTGCTCCGTGACGTGGACGGCCGGCGCGGCGCCTACCGACCCGCGAAGAACGCGGCCGAACTGACCGCCGAGGCCATGCACCAGGCCCTCGACCGCGGGCCCGACCCGATCGCGACCCTTCAGCAGTTCGTCACCGGGCTCAGCCCCCAGGAGGAGGAAGCCCTGCGCGAACTCCTCGGTGGGACCGGTCCATGAGGGTCGACGTCTACGTCCCGCTCGCTCTGGCCCTGCTCCTCGCGGGAGTCGCCCCGCCGGTGGGCAGGCGGGTGTCGCCGGCCCTGGCGGCCCGCGCCCTCACGACGGCCGCCGCGCTGACCGCGGCGGCCTCCACCTGGGCCCTGCTGCTGCTCTCGATGACGCTGATCGACCAGGCGCCCGCGGTGATCGCCGAGGCCGGCGCGGAGGGCCGGTCGCTGCCGGAGCCCGTCCCGGAGACCGTCGCCCTCCTGGCGGTGGCAGCCCTCGGTGTGATCACCCACCGGCTCCTCGACGTCGTACGAGCACACGCCTCCACCCGCCGGATGATGCTCAGGCTGTGCGAGGGGCACCCGCCGGACAGTGAGCTGGTCGTCGCCGCCTCGCCGACCCCGCACGCTTTCGCCATCCCCGGCAAGCCGGGCCGGATCCTGGTCACGGCCGCGATGTTCGGTGCGCTGGAGCCGGCCGAGCGGCGCGTTCTGCTGGCCCACGAACGCGCCCATCTCACCCATCGGCACGCGGCGTTGTCGACGGCCGTCGCCCTGGCCGCGGCGGCGAACCCCCTGCTCGTGCCGGTGCGCACCACCGTCACCTTCCTGCTGGAGCGCTGGGCCGACGAGGAGGCCGCGAGCACCGTCGGCGACCGGCACACGACGGCCCGCGCCCTGGCGCGGGCCGCCCTCGTCTCCCAGCGCGCCCGCACGGGATGCGCCCTGCACTTCTCCGAGCACGCCGTCACCCGTCGGATCGCGGCCCTGCAGACCGCTCCGCTGCCCGCCGTCCGGTCCGTCGGCGTGGCCGTCCTGGCGCTCGGGGCGCTGCCCGCGGTGGGCGCGGCCGACGCGACGGGCGATCTGCTGCGCCTGCTCGCCGAGACACTGCCCGGCCTGTAGGAGGCCGGGCCACCGTTCAGGGCTCTCGCTGGATACGGTCGCGCTCATGACACCTTCCGAGACGGCCCGCCACGACCTGTCGCACGCCGGGCGGGTTCGGTTCGCGACGTTCAACGTGCTGCACGGGCTGCCGATGGTGGCGGGAAGACCCGTTCCCGTCCCGGCCGCGAGCGGCCCCGAGACGCCGCTCGTCCGGGCCGTCGCGTCGCTGGACGCCGACGTGCTGGCGCTTCAGGAGCTGGACCGGCTGCAGGAACGGTCGGGCGGGGTGGATCAGGCGTCGGTCGCCGCCGTGGGGTCCGGTGCGCACGACTGGCGTTACGCGTCCGCCTTCCACGGCGGTCAGGCGGCGGGCGGCGACTGGGTGCCTGACCCGTCCGAGCCGAGGCTGCGGGTGTACGGGCCGGGCGGGACCGACGCGGCCCACGGTGGCCCCTCGCACGGCATCGCTCTGCTGTCCCGGCTGCCCGTACGGCACTGGAGGGCGCGGCGGCTGGTGCCGGCGCCTCTCCCCATGCCGCTGCGGACGCCCGGTCGCCGGGGACTCACCATGGCCGGGGACCAGCCGCGGGCGGTGCTGGCCGCCGTGCTGGAAGGGCGTCGCGGGCCGTTCACCGTGGTGGCCCTGCACCTGTCGTTCGTGCCGGGCTGGAACATCCGCCAGCTGCTCACCGTCCGCGCCTGGATCGCCGACCTGCCCCGGCCCCAGGTGCTCCTCGGCGACTTCAACCTGACCGGCGCGATCCCGCGAGCGGTCCTCAACTCGGCCGGGCCGACCGGTCGCACCGAGCCCCGGTGGAACCGGTGGAACCGGCGGGAAGAGCCCCTTCCGGTGCCGCGCGGCTGGCGGGACCTGGCCCGCACACCGACCTATCCGGCGCACCGTCCCCTCGTCCAGTTCGACCATGTGCTGGCCACCGGAATCGAGGCGGGGGCGGCCGGTGGCGCCCACGCGCCGCGTACCGCGATCTCGGATCACCGGCCCCTGGTGGTCGAACTCTCCCTGTGACCGAAGCGCGCGGCCACGTCCGGCGCCCGCCCTGTCAGCGCAGTTGCCCGGCGAACGCCTCGTACGCCCGTTCGTCGAAGAGCACGAAGCGGACCTCCTCGACATCGGACTTCGCGGCGCGGACCGTCTCGACCGCGATCCGGGCCGCGTCGTCCATCGGCCAGCCGTAGATGCCCGCGGAGACGGCGGGGAAGGCGACGGTACGGGCGCCGAGCTCGTCGGCGACGCGCAGCGACTCGCGATAGCAGGACGCCAGCAGCTCGGAGCGGTCCTCCTCCCCGGCGTAGCGAGGACCCACGGTGTGGATCACCCAGCGCGCGTCGAGTTCGCCGGCGGTCGTGGCGACGGCCCGGCCGGTCGGCAGCCCCTTGCCGTAGTGGCCGGCGCGCAGCTTGCGGCAGTCGGCGAGGATGGCCGGGCCGCCGCGGCGGTGGATGGCCCCGTCGACGCCTCCGCCGCCGAGCAGCGAGGAGTTCGCCGCGTTGACGATGGCGTCGGCGCTCTGCCGGGTGATGTCGCCCTGTACCAGCGTGATCGTGGTCATGACTGTCTCAGCCTCCTCCAGACGGCCTTCGCGGCGTTGTGTCCCGACATGCCGTGCACCCCCGGCCCGGGCGGAGTGGCCGAGGAGCAGAGGAAGACGGCGGGGTGCGGGGTGCTGTAGGGGAACAGGGACAGCTTGGGGCGGAGCATGAGCTGGAGTCCGGAGGCGGCGCCGCAGGCGATGTCGCCGCCCACGTAGTTGGCGTTGCGGGCCGCGAGCTCGGGCGGTCCGGCGGTCGCGCGGGCCAGCACACGGTCGCGGAAGCCCGGCGCGAACCGCTCCAGCTGGCGCTCGATCGCGTCGGTGAGGTCTCCGGTCCAGCCGCTCGGGACATGGCCGTACGCCCAGAAGACCTGTTTGCCCTCGGGGGCGCGGGAGGGGTCCATGACGCTCGGCTGCACGGTGATCAGGAAGGGCGCGTCGGGTGCCCGGCCCTCGCGTGAGGCCGCGCGCAGCGCGCTGCCGATCTCCGCTCGGCTCGCCCCGACCTGTACCGTCCCGGCGGCCCGGGCCTCCGCGGCGGTCCAAGGCACGGGTCCGTCCAGCGCGTAGTCGATCTTGAAGACGCCCGCTCCGTAGCGGTAGCCCTCGTAGTAGCTCCCGAATCCCGCGATGCGGGCCAGCGCCGTGGGCGAGGTGTCGAAGACGTACGAGCGGGCGGGCGGCAGATCGTCCAGGCGCTTGACCTCGTAGTCGGTGTGGACGGTGCCGCCGAGGTCCTTGAGATACGCGGTGAGCGCGTCCGAGACGGACTGGGAGCCGCCGCGTGCGACCGGCCAGCCCCGGGCGTGCGCGGCCAGCGCGAAGACCAGGCCGACGGCACCGGTGGCGACACCCTCCAGCGGGGCGATGACGTGCGCCACCAGGCCGGCGAACAGCGTCTTGGCCCGCTCGTCGCGGAAGCGGCGCATCAGCCAGGTCGACGGCGGCAGTCCGGCCAGACCGAAGCGGGCGAGGGTGACGGGGTCCCGGGGCAGCGCGGTCAGCGGCAGCGACATGAAGTCGTGCGCCAGGGTGTCCCACTTGGTCAGGAACGGCGCGACGAGCCTGCGGTACGCGCCCGCGTCGCGCGGCCCGAACGAGGCGGCCGTCTCGGCGACGGACCGCGAGAGCACCGCCGCCGAGCCGTCGAGGAAGGGATGTGCCATGGGGAGCTCGGCGTGCAGCCACTCCAGGCCGTACCGCTCCAGGGGCATCGCCCGGAACGCGGGTGAGTTGATTCCCAGCGGATGCGCGGCCGAGCACGGGTCGTGCCGGAAACCGGGCAGGGTCAGCTCTTCGGTACGCGCTCCCCCGCCCACCGTGTCGCGCGCCTCGAACACGGCCACGGAGAAGCCCCGGCGGGCCAGCTCCACGGCAGCCGTCAGTCCGTTCGGCCCCGCACCCACCACGACGGTATCGAGCATCGACGGCACCTTCGGACTCCTTTGTCAGCCGACGGCCACTGAGGATCAGGATATGCCGGGGTACCGACAGCCTTGACGGCGCGGGGCGTTGGACGGCGATGCCGCCGAGCCGCGCGCCGGCCTCCGGACGGGAACCGGAACCCCGGCGTGGACCGCGGAACTCCCCCTCAGGCCCCGGCCGCCATCTGCTCGGGCAGCGCCGCCAGCAGGGCCACCACACGGCGGGCCGTGGCCTCGTCCCGGGCGGCCGTGAACGGCAGCGCGTTGCCTCCCGTGACGCGGAAGGGCTCGCCCCGGAGCGTCAGATGGGCGCCGCCCGCCTCCTCGACCAGCAGCAGGCCCGCCGCGTGATCCCAGGCCGCCTCCCAGCTGAATGCCGTGGCGTCCAGTTCGCCGCGGGCGACGGCCAGATATTCCAGGCCGGCCGAGCCGCACGCGCGCGGGACGACGCCCTCGACGCGCAGGCCGAGGAGCGCGCGCTTCTGCTCGTCCGTGGTGTAGTCCGGGTGGGAGGTCGCGATGTCGAGGTCACGGCCGGGCTCGGGCGAACCGGAGCGCAGGGGCACGCCGTCGAGAACGGCGCCCCGGCCCCGTATCGCGGTGGCGAACTCGTCGCGCGCGGGCGCGTACGTCCACGAGGCGTGCACCACCCCGTCCAGTACGAGCGCGACCAGCGTGCAGAACCCGGAGTCGCCGTGCACGAACTGCCGGGTGCCGTCGACGGGGTCGACGATCCAGACCGGCGCCGTGCCGCGGATCGCCTCGTAGGTCGCCGGGTCGGCGTGCACCGCCTCCTCGCCGACCACGACCGAGCCGGGCAGCAGCGCGGTGAGGGCCTCGGTGAGGTACTTCTCGGCCAGGCGGTCGGCGTCCGTCACCAGGTCGTGCGGGCCGGACTTCTGGTCGATCTCGTGCGCGGCGAGCTGCCGGAACCGGGGCATGATCTCGGCGGCGGCCGCCTTGCGGACGGCGTCCTCCACGTCGGACGCGCGGTGCGCGAGAAACTCGTCGATGGTTTCGATGTCTTCGATCATGGCTCCATGACAGCACGCGCCACTGACAATCCCCACCCCTCCGGGGTACTGCGGGTGGAATCACCATGAATTCCCGGGGCCGTCGATCACTGACGACGGCCCGCGCCCACGAGCGGCGGGAAGGGATCATGGGCGCCGGGAAGGGATCGCATGGACCGTCCGGCACCGGGCCGCCGATGCCGGGCCGCGCCTCACCGTCCGACCGCGTACCCCTGCATCCCGCGCGGATTGGCCCCCGCCGACAGCACGCCCGTCGCGGGATTCCGGGCGACGGCGCACAGCCGCCCCTCGGACCAGGCCTCGGCGACTGTGACGTCGTGACCCCGGCGGCGCAGTTCCTCGACCACCGCCTCATCGGTGCGGGACTCGACGGTGAGGCTGCCGGGACACATGCCGCGCGGGTAGAAGGAGCTGGGGAAGCTGTCGTTGTGCCAGTTCGGGGCGTCGATCGCGCCTTGGAGGTCGAGTCCGCCGCGCACCTGCGGGCGCAGCGCCACGGACAGGAAGAAGTGCGTCTGCCACTGGTCCTGCTGGTCGCCGCCGGGGGTGCCGAACGCCATGACCGGCACACCGTCGCGCAGCGCGATGGACGGCGTCAGCGTGGTGCGCGGGCGGCGGCCCGGCGTCAGGGAATCGGGCAGCCCCTCCTCCAGCCAGGCCATCTGGAGCCGGGTGCCGAGCGGGAAGCCCAGTTCCGGGACGACCGGGTTGGACTGGAGCCAGCCGCCGCTGGGGGTGGCGGCGACCATGTTGCCCCAGCGGTCGACGACGTCCAGGTGGCAGGTGTCGCCCCGGGTGCCACCGTCCGCCGCCACCTGGGGTTCCGCGGTCGCCCGGGCCACGGTGGGTTCACCGGCGCCCGGCACGGCGAGTGCGTCGAAGCCGGGTTCCCCGGCGGCCACCACGCGCGCGTGCCCGCTCGTCCGCGGCTCGCGGCCGCCCGGGCTCCCGGGGCGCAGCTCGTACGACGCCTTGTCCCCGACGAGCGCCCGCCGGGCGGCGTTGTAGGGCTCCGACAGCAGGTCGTCGAGCGGTACCTCGGCCGCGTCCCCGTACCAGGCCTCGCGGTCGGCCATGGCGAGCTTGCTGCCCTCGACGAGCAGGTGGACGTACTCGGCGGAACCGTAGCGGGGCAGTTCGGGCGGGAGCAGCGCCAGTTGCTGGAGGAGTACCGGGCCCTGGCTCCAGGGGCCCGCCTTGCACAGGGTCCAGCCCCGCCAGTCGTACGTCGCCGGCGCCTCGTAGGTCGCGGACCAGCCTGCCAGGTCGGCGGCCGTCAGGGTGCCGGTGTGGCGCTCCCCGCTGGTGTCCGTGGTGGGCCGCCCGGCCTGCCGGACCAGGGCGTCGGCGATGAAGCCGGAGCGCCACACCTCCCGTGCCGCGTCGATCTCGGCCTCCCGGTCCCCCGCGCCGGAGACCTCGCCGAGCAGCCGTCGCCAGGTCGCGGCGAGCGCCGGGTTGCGGAACAGCTCGCCGGGGCGCGGCGGCCTGCCGTCCGGCAGATACACCCGGGCCGAGGAGGTCCACTCCGTCTCGAACAGCGCTCGTACACTGTCCACGGTCGCGCCGACGCCCTCCACGGGCGCGTGGCCGTCCTCGGCGTACCCGATGGCGTACTTCAGGACGCCGGCGAGCGGTTTGGTGCCGTGGTCGCGCAGCAGCAGCATCCAGGCGTCGAACGCACCCGGCACGGCGGCGGCGAGCGGGCCCGTACCGGGTACGAGATCCAGTCCGAGCCCTCTGTAGTGGGCGATCGTCGCTCCGGCGGGCGCGACGCCCTGCCCGCACAGCACCCGCACATCACCGCCCGCGGGTGCCAGGAGGATCGGGACCTCGCCGGCGGGTCCGTTGAGGTGGGGCTCGACGACGTGCAGGACGAAGGCGGCCGCGACGGCGGCGTCGTAGGCGTTGCCGCCGTCCTCCAGGACGGCCATCGCGGACTGCGAGGCGAGCCAGTGTGTGGAGGACACCATGCCGAAGGTGCCCTGGAGGGTGGGTCGGGTCGTGAACATGCCTGCCACCTCACGGTACGGAGCGATCAACCTCGGTCCCGACTATGACACTTGCCCGCCGACGGACCGCAGGACGGGCGGTGCGGGCGTGCGGGCGGAAGGGGTGCGGGCGGTACGGCGGTACCGGCGCGATCAGCTCATGGGCGTCCACGCCGTCGTGCCCAGGGTGTTCTCCGGACCGATGTCGAGGGGGTCCGGCAGCGGCAGGGTGACGACACCCTGCCCCTTCCGCGGTGCCACGCGCAGATACGAGCCGTCCTCGGCCGCCATCCGCCAGTAGAGGCCCGCCCGGGCGCTGTCGCCCGGCCGGAGCGTGAAGGGCGCGGGGCCGGGATCCTCGGGCGCCATGGGCACCTCGTCCGTCCCGACCACTCTGCGCACGCCGGTGATCGGGGCGCCCTCCGGGCCGAGGACGCCGACGACGTCCGGGTAGCCGTCCACCGCGTACGGCCGCTTGCCGCAGTTGGTGAGGACGAGTGTCATGGCGCGCAGCCCCATGGCCGCGTCGACGGGACCGGTCCCGAGGCGCAGCCCGGACCGCGGGCAGCCGCCGCCCTGCAGGCCCGGCACACTGCCAGACGGGGAGGGCACCGCCACGGACGTCGGAAGTTCGGGCGGTTCGATGCGGAGAGGCGCTGACGCGTCGGTCCCGACCGCGCTCGGAAGCGGCGCGGCCGTACGCTCCGGGTCGCGCTCACGGTCGAGCTCGGCACCCAGCCCGCACCCGCTCGTGACCGTCACCATCAGGCAGGCGAGGAGGACCGGGCGAACCCATCTGGGCTTCGCGCGCAGACCGCTGGCCGAGCCGGAGCCGGCCCCTCGCGGACCACCGGCGACGTCACCGCCGTACGGCGGACCCGCGGTACCCGCCTCCGCGCCGGACTTGTTCGGGCGTGTCGCGATCACCGGCAGATCATGCCACGGGCGCCCGGCGGACGGACTCACTCCGCCTGACCTCGTGCCGTCACCAGGCCCGACTCGTAGGCGAAGACGACCAGTTGGGCCCGGTCGCGGGCGGCGAGCTTGGTCATGGCGCGGCTGATGTGGGTCTTGGCCGTCAGAGGGCTGATGACCATGTGCGCGGCGATCTCCTCGTTGCTCAGGCCGCGCGCGGCGAGCGCGGTGACCTCGCGTTCGCGGCGCGTGAGGCCTTCGAGGCCCGGCGCCGTGGCCCGGTCGGGAGGCCGGGCCACGAACTCCCCGATCAGGGTGCGGGTCACCGAGGGCGATAGCAGCGCCTCCCCGCGCGCGACGACCTCGATGGCCTGGAGCAGATCGGCGGGCTCGGTGTCCTTGAGCAGGAAGCCGCTCGCCCCGGCCCGCAGTGCCTCGAAGACGTACTCGTCCAGTCCGTAGTTGGTGAGGATGACGACGCGTACCCCGGACAGCGCCGGATCGGCGGCGATGCGGCGGGTCGCCTCGATGCCCGTCATCACGGGCATCTGCACGTCGACCAGGGCGACATCCGGTAGCTCGGCGCGGACCAGGGCCAGCCCCTGTGCCCCGTCGGCCGCCTCGCCCACCACCTCGATGCCCTCCTCCGCGTCCAGCAGAGCGCGGAATCCGGCGCGCATGAGGGCCTGGTCGTCGACGAGGGCGACCCTGATCGAGGGGCCCGCCCCGGCAGGCGCTTCCAGGTCGCTCATCGGGCCTCCTCCGGCAGGCCCAGGGGCAGTTCGGCCCGTACCGAGAAGCCGCCCTCCGCGCGCGGGGCGGCACGCAGGGTGCCGCCGAGGGCGGTGACGCGCTCCCGCATGCCGGTGAGGCCGATGCCCGGGATGGGCGGCCGGGACTGCCGGGCGATGCCGTCGTCGTGCACGCCTATCGTCAACTCGTCCGGGGTGTAGCCGAGTTCGACCGTGACGTTGGCGGGGCCCGCGTGCCGGGCCGCGTTGGTCAAGGCCTCCTGGACGATGCGGTACGCGGCGCGGTCCACGGTCGCCGTGAGCGGGCGCTCCTCGCCGGTCACCCGGAGATCGACGGCGAGTCCCGCGGCACGGGCCCGCTCCACCAGCAGCGCCGGTGTGCCGGTCGGCTCGTCGGTGCGCAACACCTCCAGCGTGGCACGCAGTTCACGCATCGCCTCACCGCCCGCCTCCTGGATGGCGAGCAGCGCGGGCGGCACGTCCTCGCCGCGCTTGCGCGCCAGATGGACGGCGACTCCCGCCTGGAGTTTGACGATCGAGATGCTGTGCGTGAGCGAGTCGTGCAACTCCCTCGCGATACGCAGGCGTTCCTCGCCCGCGCGACGCAACGCCGCCTCCTCGCGGGTGCGTTCGGCCTCCAGGGCGCGCTGCTCGGTCTGGCGCAGATAGGCCTGCCAGTTGCGGTCGGCGAGACCTGTGACAAGGGCGCAGAGGAACCAGCCGACGAGCAGCAGGCTCCGCTCCACGACCTCTCGTGTCTCCGGTCCCGTCGTCACGAATCCGGCCAGGAACACGGCACTCGCCAGCGCCGCGACACCACGGTGGCCGGCTCTGGCGGCCGTGTGCACCGCGCTCAGGACGGGAAGGGCGGACAGGGTGCCGGGGTGGGCGTGCACGACATACCCCGTCGTGGTGGCGGTGGTGATCGCCAGGACGACGCGCGGCGCGCCGCGGTAGGCCGCGAGGGTGAGCGAGCCGAGGGTGATCAGGGTGTAGTCGAGGGCGGTCGTGCCGTCGTCGAACCCGGCCGCGGTCACCACGAGGGCGCCGACCACGACCGCCAGGGCCGCGTCGGTCAGACGCCTGCGGACGACCTGGTCGAGCTGCATGTCCGGCACTCTATGCGGCTGTTGCGACAGCCGCGTCAGACCTGTGGATGGATGCCGGGCTACTCCCACCGGAGTAGCCGGTGCCGGGCACGGGGCCGGCCGGGGTAGCCCGAATCGTCTTCGGCCGTACGACGCCCTCGGCACCTCGTCCGGGCCAGGGTTGCCGACGGCGGCCGATCGCCCGGCAGCCACCCGGTCCACTCAGGAGGCACCATGGCCATGTCCCTTTCCAGCCCCTTCCGGTACACCACCCCGCCCCCGCGGAAGTCCGTCACGGGCGTGACCGCCGACGTCTACGCCCAGCTCGCCTCGGACTTCGGCATGGAGCGCCCGTCCACCTTCGTCGTCCTGTCCTCCGCGCCCGAACTCCTCACCGCCACCTGGGCGTTGATGCGGGAGTCGCTGATCGCCGGCGAGGGTGACCGGACCGGCAAGGAACTGGCCGCGCTCGGGGTGTCGCTGGCCAACCGGTGCCCCTTCTGCGTGGACGCGCACACCATGCTGCTGCACGCCACCGGGGACCATTCCCTGGCCGAAGCGATCGCGCGCGGGGAGACACCGTCCGACGAGGGGCACGCGCGCGTGCTGGCCTGGGGCCGGGCGAGCCGGACCCCCGGGGCTCCGGAGCTGACGCCGTTCCCGTTCCCCGCCGCGCACGCCCCGGCCTACATCGGTACCGCGCTCACCTTCCATTTCATCAACCGGATCGCGTCGGCGCTGCTGACCGAGAACCTCCTCCCGGGCAACGCGCAGCGGTTGCGGGCGGTACGGAGTCTGGGCGGGCGTTCACTGGCCAGGACGGTGCGCCGCCGGTCCGCGCCGGGGGCGGGTCTCACGCTGCTCGACGCACCGGGTCCGGGGCCCGACTGGGCGCGGGGCACGGCCGTCGGCCCCGCCTTCGCCGCCCTGCGCGACGCCGCCACCGCGGGCGGAGGGCTGCTCGACGCGGCGGACCGCTCCCTCGTACGGGAAGCGCTCCAGGGGTGGGACGGCTCGCACCCGTCGCTCGCGTGGGACGGTCTTCCGGACCGTTCGCGCCCCGGTGCGCGGCTGGCGCTGCTGGCCGCCCTGGCCCCGTACCGCATCACGGACGAGGACGTGACGGCCTGGCGCAATCCCTCCCATTCCGACCGCCATCTGGTGCGGCTGGTGGCCTACGGCGCGTTCGCGGCCGTCGAGCGCGTCGAGCGGGCGCTCCCGGTCCACGTCGCGAAGAAGCCGTCGTAAGTCGTCGTGACCGCCGCCGTCGCAAGTCGTCGTGATTGCCGCGAAGCCTGCGACAGTGATGGGTCGATCAACAAGCGCCACACAAAGCAGACATTTCACGCCAGCGTCGGTCAAGCGTCGCCAAGGTGAGTCACTGTCATCACACGGGCACGGAGCGAGTTGGCCCTTCCGCGCCACAGCGTCACGTGTGACACTGGCGTCCCGTCCGCAGTGCGGACCACCTCCGCACCATCCCCCACGAGAAGTGCGCTTTGGGTTCTCTTCCTTTGCCGCTCGCGCTCGCCGCGCGCCTGCTACCGGTCGCTCTGCTCGCCTCCGCGGGCTGGGCCCTGGCGGCCGGCCCGTCCGCAGCGACCCCCTCCGCCGAGCATGAACCGACGCAAGGGAAGACAACCGACTCGGCATCGGCCCCGTCGGCCTCCGCGGCCACCAAGACGTACGCCGCGTCGCCCGCCCCCTGTGACGGTGTACCGGACGCGACGATCAAGTCGCTCGTTCCCGGGGCCAAGACAGCCGGCCAGGAGATCGCGTCGACCGACAAGGCGGTGCGCCGCACCTGCTCGTGGAACGCACTGAAGGGCTTCGACTACCGCTGGCTCGACGTCTCGTACGAGATCAAGGCCTCGGACGCCGCGGCGCAGAAGGCCTACAAGGACCGCGTCGCGGACAAGAGCGGCGGCGGGGCGGTGCCGGGTCTCGGCGACTCCGCCTACTCCGTCGTCAATCTCAGCACCGAGGACAAGCAGCAGACCCGCGAAGGTGTGGTGATCGTCCAGGCGTCCAACGCCCTGGTGGTCATCACGTACAACGGCAGCGACTTCGAGACCAAGAAGGCGCCCGGCACCGACGAGATCAACAAGGGTGCCATCAAGGCGGCCAAGGAGGCGACGGCGGCGCTGAAGGACGGCCAGAAGAGCTGACCGTCCTCCGGTCCCGCTGTCAGACCGCGGCCCTGTCCTTCCCGCGGAGCAGCATCAGCGCCAGGTACAGCGCCATCGACGTGCCGAGCCCGACCGCCCACCCGTAGTCGGCGAGCGACTCCAGTGCCGGGACGGGCCGCCCGTCGATCAGCGGATGGAAGTCCGCGCCGCCGACGGCCAGGACGCCGCCGGTGACGAAGGCGACCACGGCCCGCCAGTTCCAGCCGCCGTCGTACCAGTAGCGGCCACCCGAGCGGTACAGGTCGGCGAGGTCGAGCCTGGTACGGCGCAGGATCCAGTAGTCGGCGATGAGGATGCCGGCGACCGTGCCGAGCAGACCGCCGACCAGTCCGAGCCAGGTGAAGATGTAGCCCTGCGGGTCGGAGTACAGCTTCCACGGGAAGATCAGCACGCCGAGGACGCAGGTGGCGAGCGCGCCGGTACGGAAGTTGATCTTCCGGGGCGCGATGTTGGAGAAGTCGAAGGCCGGGGAGACCAGGTTGGCCGCGATGTTCACGGACAGCGTCGCGATCAGCACGGTGACCAGCGCGAAGAGGATGCCGACGACGTTGTCCGCCTTGGCGGCCAGCTGGACCGGGTCCCAGATGGCCTCGCCGTACACCGCCTGCGAACCCGAGGTGACCATGACGGACAGGAACGCGAAGAGCGTCATGGTGGTGGGCAGGCCGAGCGCCTGACCCCAGGTCTGCGCCTTCTGGCTCCTTCCGTACCGGGTGAAGTCCGGGATGTTCAGCGACAAGGTGGACCAGAAGCCGATCATGCCCATCAGCGAGGGCCAGAACAGCTTCCAGAAGTCCCCGCCCCAGCCGAGCTTCGACGGCTGGTCGAGCAGCGGCCCGAAGCCGCCGGTCTTGCTGCTCATCCACCACAGCATCACGCCTGCGCCGACGAGGACGAAGGGCGCCGCCCAGTTCTCGAACCGGCGGATGGTCTCCATTCCCCGGTAGATGATGGCGACTTGGAGTGCCCAGAAGATCGCGAACGACAGCCACATGGTCCAGGCGTGGCCGCCGACCTGCGAGGCGTTCCGCCAGCCGTCGCCGAAGAGTTTGCCCGCGAGGAAGTAGATCGCCTCGCCGCCGATCCAGGTCTGGATGCCGAACCAGCCGCATGCCACCAACGCCCGTACGACAGCGGGGAGGTTGGCACCGCGGACCCCGAAGGAGGCGCGGGCGAAGACCGGGAAGGGAATGCCGTACTTCGGCCCCGCGTGCCCGGTGAGCAGCATCGGGACCAGCACGATCAGGTTGGCGAGCGCGATGGTGAGGACGGCCTGCTTCCAGTCCATGCCGACGGCTATGAGACCCGAAGCCAGCGTCCAGGAAGCGGTGTTGTGGGCCATGCCGACCCAGAGGGCCGAGAAGTTGTACGTGGTCCAGGTGCGCTTCTCGACCGGAACCGGCAGCAGGTCTTCGTTGGCGTAGGGGCCGGTGGGCGCGGGAGCGTCGGGCGCGATCTCCACCCGGCCGTCGGGGAGGGTGACCTGTCGGGCGGGCGGGCTGTCCGGGGGGACGGTTTCTGTCATGAGCAGGCCAATCAATGAGGAGTGACGGGAGAGGCCGTGCGGGACATCTTGGGGGGTGCGCGGGGAGCGCCCTGGTCCCCTTCCCGGGACGGCGGGAAGGGGAGAACTGGGGGACCTTCGGCTACTGTCCGTTGACGCCCGGGATGACCTGCGTCCCGTACGCGTCGATGGTGGCCTCCTGCGCGTCGTGCATGTCGTAGACCGCGAACTGGTCGACGCCCAGCTCACGCAGCGCGTTCAGCTTCTCGATGTGCCGCTCGGCCGTGCCGATCAGGCAGAACCGGTCGACGATCTCGTCGGGGACGAACGCGGTGTCGGGGTTGTCCGCGCGTCCGTGGTGCGAGTAGTCGTAGCCCTCACGGGCCTTGATGTACTCGGTGAGTTCGTCGGGTACGGCGGCCGAGTGCTCGCCGTACTTGGAGACCAGGTCGGCGACGTGGTTGCCGACCATGCCACCGAACCAGCGGCACTGCTCGCGCGCGTGGGCGAGCGCCTCGGGCGAGTCGTCCTCGGTGATGTACGCGGGCGCGGCCACGCAGATCTTCACCTCGGAGGGGTCGCGCCCGGCCTCGGCCGCCGCGTCCTTGACGGCCTTGACCATGTATTCCGTCAGGTAGAGGTCGGCGAGCTGGAGGATGAAGCCGTCGGCCTCCTCGCCGGTCATCCTGAGGGCCTTCGGACCGTACGCGGCCATCCAGACCGGCAGTTCGGCACCCGGCTTGACCCACGGGAACTTGATGACCGTGCCGCCGAGGTCGGCCTCGTCGCCCCGGCCGAGGGCGCGGATGACCTTCATCGCACCGCTTATCCGGGCGAGCGTGTTGGGCTTGCGCCCGGCGACGCGCATCGCCGAGTCGCCGCGTCCGATCCCGCACACCGTGCGGTTGCCGTACATGTCGTTGAGCGTCGCGAAGGTGGAGGCGGTGACCTCCCAGGTGCGGGTGCCCGGGTTGGTGACCATCGGGCCGACCGTCAGCTTCTCGGTGTTGGCGAGAATCTGGCTGTAGATCACGAAGGGTTCCTGCCACAGCACGGCCGAGTCGAAGGTCCAGCCGTACGTGAAGCCGTTGGCCTCGGCCCGCTTCATCAGGTCGATGACACGGGAGGCCGGGGGGTCTGTCTGCAGGACGAGTCCGAAGTCCATTGGCGCCACTCCTGGTCGCTCAGAGAAGGTACTGACAGGTGGAACGGGGGGTGTAGACGCCGTGGCCCGCGCGTCCGGTGAACTCCCGTTCGGTGATGACCGGTTCGCCACGCGAGAGCACGGTCTCGACCCGTCCGGTGACCCGCTTGCCCTCGTACGCCGAGTAGTCGACGTTCATGTGGTGGGTCTCGACCGACATGATCTGCTCGACGTGCGGGTCGTAGATGACGACGTCGGCGTCGGCGCCCGGCGCGATGGTGCCCTTCTTCGGGTACAGGCCGAACATCCGGGCCGGGGTGGCGCAGGCGATCTCGATCCAGCGGCGCCGCGAGATGTGACCGTCGACGACGGCCTGGTGGAGCAGGTCCATGCGGTTCTCGACGCCGGGAAGGCCGTTGGGGATCTTCGAGAAGTCGCCGCGGCCGAGTTCCTTCTGCCCCACGAAGCAGAACGGGCAGTGGTCCGTCGACACGACCTGGAGGTCGTTGGTGCGCAGGCCGCGCCACAGGGCCGCCTGGTGCTCCTTGGGCCGAAGGGGCGTACTGCACACGTACTTCGATCCCTCGAAGTCCGGTTCCGCGAGGTTGTCGGTCGACAGGAACAGGTACTGGGGGCAGGTCTCGCCGAAGACGTTCAGGCCTTCGTCGCGGGCGCGGGCCAGTTCGGCGACCGCCTCCGTCGCCGAGACGTGCACGACATAGAGCGGGGCGCCCGCGACCTGGGCGAGCTTGATGGCGCGGTGGGTGGCCTCGGCCTCCAGGAGCGCCTTGCGCACCTCTCCGTGGTAGCGCGGGTCGGTCTCGCCGCGGGCCAGCGCCTGTTCGACGAGCACGTCGATCGCGATGCCGTTCTCGGCGTGCATCATGATCAGGCCGCCGTTCTCGGCGGAGCGCTGCATGGCGCGCAGGATCTGGCCGTCGTCGCTGTAGAAGACGCCCGGGTAGGCCATGAACTGCTTGAAGGAGGTGACACCCTCCTCGACCAGCAGGTCCATCTCCTTGAGCGTCTCCTGGTTGACGTCGGAGACGATCATGTGGAAGGCGTAGTCGATGGCGCAGTTGCCGTCGGCCTTGGCGTTCCAGGCGTCGAGGCCCTCGCGCAGGGAGTGGCCCACGCTCTGGACGGCGAAGTCGATGATGGTGGTGGTGCCGCCCCAGGCGGCGGCCCGGGTGCCGGTCTCGAAGGTGTCGGAGGCGAAGGTGCCGCCGAAGGGCAGCTCCATGTGGGTGTGGGCGTCGACGCCGCCCGGGATGACGTATTTGCCGGTGGCGTCGATGGTGCGCTCGGCCGTCCACGACTCGGCCGCGGGCGTTCCCGTCGCGGCGAGGGCGGCGATCCGGCCGTCCTCGATCAGGACGTCGGCGTGGATCTCGTCGGACGCGGTGATGACGAGACCACCACGGATGACGGTACGGCTCATGCTCCCTCTCCTTCCGGTCGTGCGTGCACTGAGGGGACTCCGAGGTTGTCAGGGGCTGGGGTCAACGCTGTTTCCTGGTGAGGAAGCTCGTGGGGCGGTCCGCGGGCGGGACCGTGCCGACCGCCGTGCCGCGGGTCCGGCCGGTTCCGGGCGCCGGACGGCGG